>JASHRI010000275.1 GCA_030037435.1 Candidatus Acidiferrales bacterium
GCAAACAGCAGCAGATGGCCGTGGTCATCGACGAATACGGCCTTCTTGCCGGCGTCGTCACCGTCGAAGACCTGGTCGAGGAAATTGTGGGCGAGATTGGCGAAGAAGATCGAAGGCAGGCTCCCGACGTGATCCGCGAAAGCGGCGGGTCGCTGCTCCTGCGCGGTAGCGTGCCGGTCGACAAAATCGCCGAGCTCATGGACGTTCAACCAGAGGCTGCGCAGCGGGCAGGAGCGACTACGGTTGCAGGCCTACTGAATGGATTCGCCGGTCATGTGCCGCGCACAGGCGAGATCCTTGAATTCGACGGGCTCCGGTTCGAGGTCCTCGAAGCCAATCAGCGAAAAGTGCTGCGCGTTCGCGTTCGGCGTGCCGCGGCCGCTGCTGGAGCTGCATCGCCCGGCCGCTCCATGTGAACGCACGGCAACGACACATTTTAGCTAGCCTTTGCAGCGGTTAACCGAGCGACTTGCTCGCGAAGTTCGCGCACCTCCCGCTGCAATTCCGGCAGCCGATTGAAAACCGCCGCCGATTTGCGCCACGCGAGATTGTCCATCGCGGGATAGCCCGAATAGACCGCGCCGGCAGGAACATCCGAAGGCACGCCGCTTTGAGACGAAATCGTCGCGCCGTCTCCGATGCTCAAGTGCCCCGCAGCGCCCACTTGCCCCGCCAGGATGCAGCGACTTCCGACGTTAGTCGAACCCGCAAGCCCCACCTGTCCGCACAGCAGCGTATCTTCACCCACTTTGCAGGCGTGGCCCACAAGGACAAGGTCGTCGATCTTCGCCCCGCGGCCGATGCGCGTTTCGCCGACGGTGGCGCGGTCGATGGCGCTGTGCGCCTGAATCTCCACCTCGTCCTCCACCACGGTGATTCCCGACTGCCGCATCTTGTACCAGCGGCCGTCCGCCTGCCGCGCGAAGCCGAAGCCGTCGCTGCCGACCACGACGCCATTCTGCAAGATCACACGGCTTCCGATTCGGCAATCCTCTCGCACGCAGGCATGAGAATGAGCGAAGAAATCGTCGCCGATGCGCGCGCCGCGATAAATCGCCACAAAGCTGTGCAGCACGGCATTCGCGCCGATTTCCACATCTTCATCGATGAAGCAGTACGGTCCGATGTGCGCGCCCGCCCCGATTTTGGCAGATTTCGCGAGGACGGCCGTCGGATGCACGCCCGGCGAGTATTGCTCCGCTGGATGGAACAGCTCGATGGCCCGCGCGAAGTCGAGATATGGATTTTGCGAGCGTAGGGCAGCGATGCGCGGCCGTGGCTCGTCGGTCGCAATCAGAATCGCCGACGCGCGTGTCGTTTCGAGAGCCGCGCGGTATTTTCGATTCGTAAGGAACGTCAGATGGCCCTCGCGCGCCTCCTCGATTCCAGCGATGCCGGTGATTTCGACGTTCGCGTCGCCTTCGACGGCGCAGCCCAGCTTTTCAGCGATTTCTCGCAGCTTCATGGTGATCTCCTCGCCTCCGCGCGGCACGACGACAATGTGCTCAAGGGAAGAATTGAAACTTAGCAGTTGAGGCTCAAAAGTTCAAAGCGCGAGAGGTAGGGAGCTTAGAACTCGCAGGTAACTCACAGTTTGTCGCATTGAGGATCTCCACCGAAAGCATCCATGCAATCGAACTGATTGTCGACTCTCGCCCAACCGACCTGTTCCTGTGGCGTTTTGAGGCGCACCCACCAATCTTTCCGTCCGTTAGAAGTGACCTGAGCCGAACAATCCCTTAGGCAGCCGCCAATGCTCTTTTCGGCGATGAAGGTGCAATCGTAGTCCCGATGCCAGAGGCCTTTGATCCAGAGATCGCAAAAGCCCTCTCCGCGGTACATATACCGCAGAACTGTATCCCCCGGGCCAACGCCGAGTGCCGGAATCTCACTCATGATTCTGACGTGATCCGGCTCGTAGGTGATGTGCACACCGGTCAGTCCGATAACGATTTCGCCTTTTCGCAGAATCGCGATCGTCGTCCTAGGTTCTCGCCAGGTCGAGAAGATCCTGGAATCCCGTGTGACGATCCACTTGCCGAACGTGCAACCCTCAAACGGGCACGCTTTGTAGTCGATGACCGGCAACGGCGGCTCTGACACCGCGGCACGCTTGGTTGCGGACTGCCCTGAAAGCAGCGCAGGAATGAGCAAGCTGACTAGCACTAGTAATCTAGCTTTCACTATCATGAAACGATAACATGGATTCTCAGGGGTCATCTGGGATGTGTTGAGAGAGATACGGATTGGCGGGATGTCTCTTGGGGGCTGGTGGACGCCCGGATCTATCGCTTACTTGCCCAGCAGCTGCCGTGCAATCACCAATCTCTGAATTTCGCTCGTGCCTTCGCCGATGGTGCACAGCTTTACGTCGCGATAAAACTTTTCGGCGGGATAATCCTTGGTAAAGCCGTAGCCGCCGTGAATCTGCACGGCTTCGTTTGCCACGCGGACAGCCACTTCCCCGGCGTAAAGCTTGGCCATGCTGGATTCGCGAGTGATGCGGCCGTCGCCATCGGCTGCGGCACTGGCGCGGTCGGCGAGCCAAGCCGCGCGATAGGTCAGCAGACGCGCTGCCTCGATTTGCGTAACCATATCTGCAAGCTTGAACTGAATCGCCTGAAACTCCGCGATCGGCTTGCCGAACTGCTTGCGCTCCTTCGCATATCGTACCGAGCACTCATACGCGCCCTGCGCCATGCCCAGACCGAGAGCGGCGATGGAGATGCGCCCGCCATCCAGAATTTGCAGGCTGTTGATGAAGCCCTCGCCTTCGCGCCCCAGAAGATTTTCATGCGGTACTCGGCAATCCGTGAATACCACTTCGCTTGTATCGCTTGCACGCAGTCCGAGCTTGTTTTCTTT
>JASHRI010000276.1 GCA_030037435.1 Candidatus Acidiferrales bacterium
AAGCCGGCGTCGATCACACCGCACACGAAGTTCAAGGCGGAAGCGTACGTGTTGACGAAGGAAGAGGGCGGGCGGCACACGCCGTTTTTCACGGGGTACCGGCCGCAGTTTTATTTTCGGACGACGGACGTGACGGGAGACGTGAAGCTGCCGCAGGGAGTGGAGATGGTGATGCCGGGGGATAATGTGAGCGCGGAGATCACGTTGATCACGCCAGTGGCGTTGGAGAAGGGGCTGCGGTTCGCGATCCGTGAAGGCGGACACACGGTGGGAGCCGGCGCCGTCGCCGAGATCATCGAGTAGACCATGAGAGAAATTATTACATTGCAGTGCGGCGAGTGCAAAAATCGAAACTACACAACCACCAAGAACCGGAAGAAACACTCCGATCGACTCGAAACGCAGAAATTCTGCAATACGTGCAGAAAGCACACGGCGCATAAAGAAGTGAAGTAAGCAGGGCGATAGTTGGTTTGCCCTGGGACGCGAAGGGTCGAGAGGGGAGTAGGTTCAACGGTAGACCGCCGGTCTCCAAAACCGGATGTGGGGGTTCGAATCCCTCCTCCCCTGCCAGCATTGAGAGCGGCCGGAGCGGCGGGACGTCCAACCGGTTCGGCGGGCAGGGACAGGCGGCGTAATGGCACAGGCGGCAAAATTGAACAGGGAAGACGCACGGGAAGACAGCTCTTCGTTTTCGATACCGGAGCCGGTCAGCAAGATCGCCGAATATCCGCGGCGATTGAAAAGCTTCCTGCACGAGGTGCGGGTTGAGCTGAAGCAAGTAAACTGGCCGTCGCGGTCGGAGGTGTGGTCGACGACGGTGGTTGTTACGGTGACAGTGGCGTTTTTCGGGCTGTTTTTCTTCGCGACCGATTCGGTTTTCGGGCGCGCTGCGAAATGGGTGCTGAACTACTTTGCTAATCACTGAAGGAAGCGGAATGGAAAAGCAGTGGTACATCGTCCACACCTACTCGGGGTTTGAGAAAAAGGTGAAGGAGAGTTTGGAAGGCCGAGTAGCGGCCTTCGGCCTGACGGACAAGATCGGCCAGGTGATTATCCCCACCGAATCGGTGATCGAGGTGCGCGGCGGCAAGAAGGTGATTTCGCCGAGGATGTGCTATCCGGGGTACGTGCTGGTGGAAATGGACATGGACGATTACACCTGGCACGTGGTGCGTTCCACGCCGAAGGTGACCGGATTCGTGGGCTCCGGCCAATTTCCTTCGCCGCTGACCGAAGAAGAAGTGCAAAACATTTTGAATCGCGCCACGACCACGGCGGAAAAGCCCAAGCCGAAGCTGTCGTTTGAGCGCGGCGAAAAGGTAAGGATCAACGAAGGCGCGTTCGCGAATTTCACGGGCGTGGTGGAGGAAGTGAACGCCGACCGCAGCACGCTGAAAGTTTCGGTGACGATCTTCGGCCGGTCGACACCCGTGGAGTTGGATTTCGCGCAAGTTGAAAAGGTCGCGTAGGGCGCGGGAATCTGACGGCAAGGACCGGTAGAGGAACCAAGCGATGGCAAAAAAAGTTCAATCGACAGTGAAATTGCAGTTGCCGGCCTCGAAGGCCACGCCGGCGCCGCCCGTGGGCACGGCGCTCGGTCCACATGGCGTGAACATCATGGATTTTTGCAAGCAGTTCAACTCAAAGACGTCGAAAGAGCCCGATGGAATGATCATTCCGGTGCTGGTGACGATCTACAGCGATCGCACGTTCACATTCATTTTGAAGACGCCGCCGGCATCGGAACTGCTGAAGCGCGCCGCCGGAATCGTGAAGGGTTCGCCGGAGCCGAATCGCAACAAAGTGGCGAAAGTGACGCGCAAGCAGGTGGAAGAGATCGCCAAGACCAAACTGCCTGACCTGAACACTGCCAATCTGGAGTCGGCGGTGCGGTCGATCATGGGCACGGCCCGCAACATGGGCATCGAAGTGGCGGAATAGCCGAGGAGCAGGAGACAGCGATGGGCCGTAGCGCAAAGGATGGCGGAAAGAATATCGACCGCGCCCGAAAACTGGTGGAGGCGCGGCCGTACAAACTCGAGGAGGCTGCCGAGTTGCTTCGCAAGGCGCACTTCGTGAAGTTCGATGAGACGGTGGAGTTGGTGCTGAATCTGGGCGTCGACCCGAAACAGTCGGACCAGATGGTGCGCGGCACGGTTGTGCTGCCGCACGGTTTGGGAAAATCGAAGCGAGTGCTGGTGATCGCCAGCGGCGAAAAGGTTCGCGAGGCGCAGGAGGCCGGCGCGGATTTCGTAGGCGGCGAAGACATGGTTCAGAAGATCACCGAGGGCTGGACGGACTACGAAGCCGTGATCGCCACGCCCGACATGATGAAATCCGCCGGGCGATTGGGAAAAGTGCTGGGCCCGCGCGGCCTGATGCCGAATCCGAAGACCGGCACGGTGACGTTTGAGGTCGCCAAGGCAGTGAAAGAGATCAAGGCCGGCAAAGTGGAATTTCGACTGGATAAAACGGGCCTGATCCACTCGCCGATCGGGAAGACCAGTTTTCCAGCAAAGAATTTGGCGGAGAATGCGCAGGCGCTGCTGGCAGCGATAGTGAAGGCGAAGCCGGCTGCGGCAAAGGGAAAATACGTCAAGAAAATCACGCTCACCTCGACGATGGGTCCGGGTATCCCGATCGATCACGCCGAGGCGGAGACCGCTACGGCGGTCGCGGCGTAAAGAACTAGAGGCTAGGGGGAAGTCGGCATGAAGAAGAAGGCCGAAAAGAAGGAGCAGGCCGATCAGTTGCGGGCGCAGCTCGCGACTGTATCGACCGTGATCCTTTCGACGTTCCAGGGAATTACGGTCGAACAGGATACACAGCTGCGGCGCGCGATACAGGCCGCGGGCGGACATTATGAGGTGGTGAAGAATACGGTGGCCGAGCGCGCTGCCGAGGGCACGCCAGCTGAGGGCTTGCTCAAGAACCTGAAGGGCACGAATTCGATTGCCTATACCACCTTGGATCCGGTGGCGCTGGCTAAGATCTTGACCAAGGTTGCGAAGGATGTGCCGGCGTTCAAGTTTCGAGCCGGATGGGTGGAAGGTCGCGTCGTTTCGATTCAAGAGATTGGTCAACTCGCGCTGCTGCCGAGCAAGGAGGAGTTGATCAGCAAGATCATGGTCCTGCTGAACGCTCCGGCGCAGCGGATAGCAACGGCGCTGGCCGCACTGCCTCGAAATTTGGCAGTCGTGGCGAGTGAAGCGGTGAAAGCGAACAAATTCGGAGCGGGCGGCGCGGCACCCGCGGATGCGCCAGCCCCGGAGCCGGCGGCCCAATAATTCAGTCTTTGAGCAATTCAGATTTCTTATTTCGGAGGAGGATAGAGACGGCGATGGCGAGCAAAGTGGAATCGATTCTGGAGGAAATTAAGGGGCTGACGCTGCTGGAGGCTTCCGATCTGGTGAAGAAGATGGAAGAAGCCTTTGGGGTTTCGGCGGCTGCGGCGGCGCCAGTGGTGATGGCGGGCGGCGCGGCGGCCGGAGCAGCGGGCGCGGCAGCCGAAGAGAAGACGGAATTTACGGTCGTTCTCACGGAAGTCGGCGCAAACAAGATTAACGTGATCAAGGCAGTCCGCGAGGTCACCAGCTTGGGCTTGAAAGAAGCCAAGGATCTGGTCGACGGTGCGCCCAAGACGGTGAAAGAGGGCGTGAACAAGGACGAAGCAGCCACGATCAAGAAGAAATTCGAAGAGGCCGGAGCCAAGGTCGACATTAAGTAGTGCAGCCGCTGAACGGCCTGCGGCCGGCTGCGAAGGAACTCGCGTTCAAACGCGCTCCTGTGATCTTCAGGACTTCACAATACGTCCTTTCCGGACCAACGGCATGGGTGTCGATTCGTGCCGTCTTTTCCGGCGCCAATCTGAAGGGGATGCTCAATGAGCAATCGTAACGGTAATCGTGCCATTCGGGAACGAGAGCGTTTGGACTTCGCCAAAATCAAGACGACGGTCCAGATCCCGAACCTGATCGACGTGCAGAAGAAGTCGTATCAGCGCTTTCTGCAGATGGATTTGCTGCCGAGCGAACGAGAAGACACGGGTTTGCAGTCGGTGTTTACCTCCGTGTTTCCGATTCAGGACTTTCGCGGGCTCTCGCAGCTGGATTTCGTGGACTACGCCATCGGCAACTGGGAATGCAAGTGCGGCCACCTGCGCGGACTGCACCACCTGCGCGCCACCTGTCGCAACTGCGGCGCCTCGGTGGTGACGAATCCGTATAAGACCGGCGACGTACTGTGCGCGAAATGCGGGACGTTCAACAAGAACACGCCCACGTTCTGCAACAAGTGCGGCGACCCGGTGACGCTGCAGCTGAAGTACGACGTGAACGAATGCCAGGAGCGCGGGATGACGTATTCCGCACCGCTCAAGGTAACGATCCGCCTGACCATCTACGACAAGGACCCCGACACAGGCGCGAAATCGATCCGCGACATCAAGGAGCAGGAAGTTTTTTTCGGCGATATCCCGCTGATGACCGAGAACGGTACGTTCATCATCAACGGAACGGAGCGTGTGATCGTCAGCCAGCTGCATCGTTCGCCTGGCGTGTTTTTCGAGAGCGCCAATAATCGCAGCTATTTCCTGGGGAAAATCATTCCGTACCGCGGCTCCTGGGTGGAGTTCGAATACGATACGAAAAACGTTCTTTATGTGCGCATTGACCGCAAGCGCAAGTTCCTGGGATCGATTTTCCTGCGCGCGCTCGGAATGAAGTCCAACGAAGACATTCTGCGCACGTTCTATCAAGTGGAGCGCATCGCGCTGCGCGGCGGCGACCTCCTCTGGAATGCGTCCGAGGGTCTGATCGACCGTAAGCTTTCGCGCGAGATCAAACATCCAAAGACGGGCGAAGTACTGGTGGGCGCGCACAAGCGCATCACCGATCCGCTGTACAAGGAATTGGTGAAGGCGCGCGTAAATCAGGTGGAAATCGGCACGGCCGATCTGGAAGGGGCCGTTACCGTCAGCGAGTTGGTGAATCGCCAGACCGGCGAAGTGCTGCTGGAATCGAATAAGCCGCTGACTGCCGAAGCGTGGTCGGCAATCTCCGAAGCGGGAATCACGGAAGTGGACGTCTGCTTCCCGGACCGCGACGAAGTGGGCATCATCGTGGCGCGCACGCTGGAAAAGGACACGATTCGAACGCCCAAAGAAGCGCTGATCGAAATCTACCGCAAGTTGCGTCCCGGCGATCCTCCGACGCTCGAAACCGCAACGGCCCTATTTAACGGAATGTTTTTCGATCCGCGCAAGTACGATTTCAGCAAAGTCGGACGGCTGAAGTTCAACATCAAGCTGGGCATCGAGACGCCGCTCGACAAGCGCACGCTCGATCCGGCGGATTTTGTGGCCGCGATCAAGTATCTGCTGAAGCTGCGCCGGAATATCGGCACCGTGGACGACATCGACCACTTGGGCAACCGTCGCGTCCGCGCAGTCGGCGAGTTGCTTGAAAACCAGTTCCGGATCGGCTTGGTCCGCATGGAGCGCGCGATCAAGGAAAAGATGTCCGTTTACCAGGAAATGTCGACGGCGATGCCGCACGACCTGGTGAACGCGAAACCTGTGATGGCGGCGATTCGCGAATTCTTCGGAAGCTCGCAGCTCTCGCAGTTCATGGACCAGACCAACCCGTTGAGCGAAATTACTCACAAGCGGCGGCTTTCGGCTCTCGGGCCGGGTGGTCTTTCCCGCGAACGCGCTGGATTCGAAGTACGCGACGTCCATCCGACGCACTACGGACGCATCTGCCCGATTGAGACGCCGGAAGGCCCGAACATTGGGTTGATCAGCTCGCTTTCGTGCTACGCGCGAATCAACGAGTTCGGCTTTATCGAATCGCCCTATCGCAAAGTGAAGGGCGGGCGCGTGATCGATTACGTGCAGATCGTCAACGCCGGCGATAGCGAATTCAAGGCTGGCGAAATCGTCGAAAAGGAGAAGGTCGAGTCCACCAACGAAGAACTGAAGCGGCGTCGGATCGTCGTAGAGCCGCACTGCTTCTATCTTTCCGCGTGGGAGGAAGACCGCTACGTGGTCGCGCAGGCCAACGCGTCGCTCGATGATCGTCTGCGCATCACAACCGACCTGGTCAATTGCCGCCAGGCGGGAAACTTTGTTCTGAAGAGCCGCGAAGAAGTTGACTACATCGACGTTTCGCCCAAGCAACTCGTCTCCGTGGCGGCGAGCCTGATTCCGTTCCTCGAGAACGACGACGCGAACCGCGCGCTGATGGGCTCGAACATGCAGCGTCAGGCTGTGCCGTTGATCAAAGGCGAAGCGCCGCTCGTCGGCACGGGGATGGAGCGGGTCACCGCGCGCGATTCCGGCGCTGTGATCGTCTGCCGGCGTGACGGCATCGTCGATCAAGTCGACTCGGAGCGCGTGATCGTACGCGTCGAGTCCGACCAATCCGGCGTACTGAGCCGCGAAGTTGGTTCCGACATTTACTTGCTCACCAAATTCAAGCGTTCGAACCAGAACACGTGCATCAGCCAGAAACCGCTGGTTCGCGCGGGGGACCGCGTGAAGCAGGGCCAGGTGCTTGCCGACGGTCCTTGCACCGATCGCGGCGAACTCGCGCTGGGCCGCAACGTGCTGGTCGCGTTCCTTCCCTGGCGCGGATACAACTTTGAGGATGCCATCCTCGTCAGCGAGAAGCTGGTGAAGGAAGACTATTACACCTCAATCCACATCGAAGAGTACGAAATCGAGGCGCGAGATACGAAATTGGGGCCCGAGGAAGTTACTCGCGATATTCCCAATATCAATGAGGGTTTCCTCCGCAACCTCGACGAAAGCGGCGTGATCCGCATCGGCGCGACGGTGAAGCCGGGCGACATCCTTGTCGGCAAAGTGACGCCGAAAGGAGAAACGACGCTCACGCCCGAGGAGAAGCTGCTGCGAGCGATCTTCGGCGAAAAGGCCGGCGACGTCCGCGATGCTTCGCTCTATTGCCCGCCGGGCATCGAAGGCACGATCGTCGACGTGAAAATCTTCTGCCGCAAGGGCGCCGAGAAGGACGAGCGTCACAAGGCAATTGAAGCCGCTCATGTGGCGAAGCTGGAAAAAAACCTCGCCGATGAAATTCGGATTCTCACCGACGAGCGTCTGAAACGCTTGAACGATCTGCTCGGCGGCCAGAAGCTCCTGGCCGACCTCCACGACGAGCGCACCAACAAGCGCCTGCTGAACAAAGGCGCCGAGTTGACGCGCGATATTTTGGAGAAAATTTCCACTCGCAACCTGAAGCGCTTGCGCCTCAATGACAAAGATCCTCTGCTCATCGAAAAGATCGACGAGATCGAAGAAATGACCTCGCGTCAGATCGACGTGCTGCGCAAGATCACCGACGAGCGCATCGCCAAGCTCAAAAAGGGCGATGAGTTGCCCCCGGGCGTGATCAAGCTCGTGAAAGTGTACATCGCGATGAAGCGCAAGCTCTCCGTGGGCGACAAAATGGCTGGACGCCACGGGAACAAGGGCGTCATCGCTCGGATCGTTCCGGTGGAAGACATGCCGTACATGCCGGACGGCACGCCGATGGAAATCGTCCTCAATCCGCTCGGCGTTCCTTCGCGAATGAACGTTGGCCAGATTCTCGAAACGCACCTCGGCTGGGCTTCGAAGGAGTTGGGCGAGCGTGTGGGGAAACTTCTGGAAACCGGCGCGCGTGCCGAAGCCGTCCGCAAATGGTTTAAGGACGCGTTCGGTCCCACGTCCGTCTGGAAGACGATCTCCGAGCTCGACGACGAAGCCTTGCTCGATTTGGCGCACGACTTCCGCGA
>JASHRI010000277.1 GCA_030037435.1 Candidatus Acidiferrales bacterium
CGCAAGTTGCGGCCGTCGGCTCGCCTGCGCGTTCTAGGCCGCGAGTATGACGAAACAATGGCGATCACTGTGGGCGGCCACGGCTCTGCACGCGTTCATTTGGGCAAACCTGCCACGGAAAGAGTTTGGGTCCGGCGCGTGTCCTGATGGGTCGCAGTTGAATCCTGCGGTTCAACCGATTTCTACTCGCAGCTGATTCCGTTTTCGAGTTCGCTTATTGACAACCTGGAACGTTCTTAACTTCCAAAAGCCTTGTGACTCGCAATTCGCGCCAGTAGCGGCCCCGATAGCCATGCCTGCCGATCGACGAGAGGTCGGCCACAATGCTGATGTAGACCGTGCGATAGGTCCCGGTCGGACCGGCGGGGATCGTCACCATGGAATTCCGAAGACCGGAATCGGCGGTTGGATCGACCCAATAGCGCGGCCCATGCGGCGGACACTGGCTGGCGTTTGGATAGAAGTCCGACCGGTTCTGCGCCATGACGTAAAGGCCATGCAGTTTCTGGTTGGATTTGCCGCTTGAAAGTTCCCATCCCACCACAAGCGATATCCAGATCGCGACCGCGAGAATAAACGGCCACCGCCGCATCCGGCGCATCATCCACACCCCAATCGCGCAGTTCCGCGCATTCGACCTATGGTACGCTTTCGCGGCATCTTTGCGGCTGTCTCGACGCGCCGCCGTTTCCATGTTCAATGCGCTGCGCTACTACTGGATCACGTGCAAGGGCTACCGCCTGTGCCCGTGGAAATCGCCGTATATTCAATGGCGCCTCGAAACATTTTTCGGTTCGTCAGCCGCGCATCCCAGCGCTGGCGAGTTTCTTCGCCTGATGTGGCTAGAACGTTCCCGAATGAGGCGATTTCTTCATTGGGTTGCAACGCAAAAACGGCGGTCTGGCCGCTGACTTTCTCCTGAACCTATGTTGTACCTCCGTACAGTTGTTGCCGCGTTTTCTTCCGCGCAAACTTATCAGTTCAGTTATCCGAGTAGCCGCGCTTCAGGGCGCGGTTTATCCGACTACGGCCAAAGCAACACGCAAATGATGCGACGCGTTTCCCATTTTTTCGCTGCTCTTGCGCTCCTGTCCCTCGGGGGATGCGGGCTTAGCGGCACGCCTCCGGGTTTCAAGTCCACGAATCCCGGCGCGCCCACGCAGCCGACCACGCCCGCGAGTGTCACGGTCTCCGTCACGCCGGGCTCGGCTAGCGTTCGCGCGGGCGCGACGCAGATGTTTGTCGCCACTGTCAGCGGATCGTCGAATTCATCCGTTTCGTGGGAGGTGAACACCGTCGCAGGAGGCAGCGCGTCGACCGGCACCATCAGTTCTTCGGGACTTTACACTGCACCGGCTACGGTCCCGAGCAACAATGTGGTCACCGTCACAGCCGTCAGCTCAGCGTCCACTAGCGCGAGCGGAAACAGCAGCGTGACAGTGCTGAATCCGATCCCGACTCTGACAAGCATTACGCCCGCTTCGGTAACCGCCGGCAGCTTCACGCTCACCGTGACGGGCACTGGGTTCGTCACTGGCGCGCAGGTGCTGCTAGGTGGCTCCGCGATGGGCACAACCTTTGTTTCCTCGACGCAGCTCACTGCCACCGGCACCGAAAAGTCGGCCGGTAACTACAGCATCGAGGTGATGAATCCCAATCCGGGCAGCAGCGTTTCAGGCGCTGTGAATTTGCAGGTGACCTCCGCGGGCAGCGGCGGCCCACCGCCTCCTCCGCCATCCGTATGCAGTGCGATGAGTCTGGGGCAAAGCGCGAGCCTCAATGGTTTCGTGCCGTTCCCAGCGGATAACGCCTGGAATCAAGACATCTCGTCTGCGCCCGTCGATGCTAATTCCGACGCGATCATCAACTTCATCGGCGCCACGGTCCCGCTGCATCCTGATTTTGGATCCGGCTTGTACGATGGATCGGACATCGGCATTCCGTATCTCGTCGTGAATTCGCAGCAGGCTCCCGTGCCGATCGCCTTCACCGCTTACGGTGACGAGAGCGACCCTGGCCCGATGCCGATTCCCACTACGGCCACAATTGAGGGAGATCCGAATCCTGGCAGTGGCGACCGCCACGTGCTGGTGCTCGACAGCAGCAATTGCTGGCTCTACGAGCTGTACAGCTCGTATCCGCAAACCGATGGCAGCTGGCAAGCTGCGTCCGCCGCCGTCTGGGACCTCACCGCCGACGAGCAGCGCCCCTACACCTGGACCTCGGCCGACGCGGCGGGGCTGCCCATCTTCCCAGGCCTCGTTCGCTACGATGAAGTTGCGGCTGGCGCGATCAACCACGCGATCCGCTTCACCTTGCAGAACAGCCAAGCGGCGTTCATTCCTCCTGCTTCGCACTGGGCCGCGAATTCCACAAGTCCGCTTGCCGCCCCGATGGGCATGAGGCTGCGCTTGAAAGCGAGCTTCGACATTTCGTCATTTTCTGCGGCGAATCAGGTGATTCTGACGGCGCTGAAAAAATACGGGATGATCATGGCCGATAACGGCTCTTCGATGTTCATCAGCGGCGCGCCGGACGACAACTGGAACAACGACGATCTTCACAATCTCACGAGCGTGACCGCTTCGGATTTCGAAGTGATTCAGATGAACCCGATCTACACTTCGGCCAACGTTCCGCAGGGTGCTGCGCCGTCTATCGCCAGTTTCACCGCCAGTTCCCAGTCGGTCTCGGCGGGAACTGCGGTCATGCTTTCTTGGAATGTGACTGGAGCCTCGTACCTGATC
>JASHRI010000278.1 GCA_030037435.1 Candidatus Acidiferrales bacterium
GGTGTTTACGAGCATTTTCGGCCTCGACGCGGGCTACAAAGTTTCGCTGGAGAATGATCCGCAACTCGATAAGGCAGTACAGTCAATTCCGCAGGCGCGCGCCCTGTACGCCAGCGCGCGGAAGATCGTTGCCGAGCGGCAGTCTCAAGGCGACAACACGCAGCCTTAGTCACTCGCGGCATAGTCGCAAGCATTCAAAAGAAAAATTCTTATTGGGGAGCTAGCCTCATGGCGGGGCGGGGCGCGCCTCCAACTGGGTCAGCGTCTGCCTTACGGAAGTAGACTCGGGTGCGTTGGGTTTCTGCTTCAAGAACTGCCGGAACTCATCCTCTTCGTCGTGCGATTTTCCCTCTTCCTTGTAGATTTGTCCCAGCAGCAAGTGCACTTGTGGCAGATGACGCCACGTATCGAGTTTCTCGGCCGATAGAGCATTCAGCTCGGCATCGGACCATTTCTGAAGATGAAAATCCGCGTTCGCCGTATAAAAGAAAGCGTACATGTTGGTGGCGGGATCGAGATCGAGGGCGCGCGAGGAAAGCTTTAACACCTGCTCCCAATCGTTGGCGGCCGCGGCGAAATCGGCCAGGCAGATATACGAGGGCGAATAACGCGCATCGACAGCGGCAGCTTTCGAGCAGGCGTCGCGGGCTTCGGTTGGCTTGTTCTCCGCGCCAAAAGTCTGGCCCAGCACGACCCACGCGGCAGCGTAGCTCGGATACAAGTCGATCGCCTTTCGCCCGTGCCTTTCTGCCTCTAAATACCTTTTGTCCTTGAAAGCGGAGCACTCTCGTTGGTACTCGCTGCTGGCCTTGTCTGGCACACTGAGCCTCGACACGCTGACCGTGGGACTGTTCACGGCGGCTTCGGTCCAACCGTTGCACGATTCTGATTCTATGAGGCGGGTTTTATCGACAGGGAACATGGTGGGCATAGCCGCGTCCGCAGATGCGGCCACCGTAAATGGATCTGTGCCGAACGGGCCGGTACCTTGCCCATGCGCGGAACCCTGAGTTCCGCCATAAGGATCGGACGGGGTGGGCGCACCTGGATTCCCGCCGCCGGATCGCGAGCTCTGCGCCGCGGCCATGGAGATCGAGAATGCGATTGCGACAAGGCCCACCGCTGCGCGGCGAGAAAGCGTCGCTGCCAGAGATCTCGACATGCCCATATATTTCTTCGATTCGTAGCCGGCGGAGCTGCGAAAACTACATCCGGATAGCGCTCTCGCGGTATCCATGGTGGTCTGATGTTAATCCAACTCGGCCCTCAGCGGCGCAATATATTTTCCTCGAGGCCCAATGGGGGCACCGCTACCTTTGCCCTTATTCCATGATCGGCTCGGATCGCCACGCCAGACAAACCCCAAATAACCCTTTGAATACAGTTCCGCAGCCGTCGCGCGCTGGAGGCTGCCCTTTCGTTTCATACTGATAGCCCCTTCAAATACCCTGGGAGGAGTCCTTCAGAGATGGAATCCAGTCAGCGCAGTCCTGTCAGTCCCGCGAAACCGGCCAGTTCGGCGCCAAGCGTCTCGACCCCAAGTCTGATCGCCACGATGCTCCATGCTGCTCCGGGCACGAGCGACCTGATATTTTCGCCGGGAAGAGCGCCACAGGCGGACATTCACGGAAAGCTGATGCAGTTGAAGATCGATGGTGTCGGCGTCCTGAGCTCGGAAGATACAGCGCGAATTGCCGCGGATTTGATCGGGCGGAATTCACATGCTGTCGACAAACTAAAGCAGGAAGGATCGTGCGACATCTCGTACAGCGTGCCGAAAATGTCGCGGTTTCGCGTCAATGTGTTCACTCAGCGCGGAAGCTGCGCCATTGTGATGCGCGTGATTCCAAACGCGATTCCGGACTTTCGCGCCCTGAACCTTCCGCCTCAACTCGCGGAGGCAGCGGAAGTGAAGCCGGGAATTGTGTTGGTGACCGGGCCGACAGGAAGTGGGAAGTCATCGACGCTCGCGGCATTCATCAACAAGATCAACGAAGAGACTGCGTGCCACATCATCACAATCGAGGACCCGATCGAATTTCTCCATCCGCATAAGCGCGCCACAATCCATCAGCGCGAATTGCACACCGACACGCCCAGCTTCGCCCTGGCGCTGCGTGCCTCGCTGAGGCAGTCGCCAAAACTGATCTTAGTGGGAGAAATGCGCGACCGCGAGACCATGGAAGTGGCACTCGAAGCTGCGGAAACGGGCCATTTGGTCTTCTCCACGTTGCACACTATCGATGCGTCAAAAACTATCGAGCGGGTGGTGGGCGTCTTTCCGGTGTCCGATCAGGCTGCCGTGAGGATGCGCATGGCAAAGACGTTTCGCTACATCATTTCGCAGAGACTATTGCCGCGGCGCGATGGACATGGGCGGGTCGCAGCATTTGAAATTCTGAAATCGACTTTGCGAACGCGCGAATACGTGCAAAAGGGCGAGTCGGAGGGAAAGTCGCTACTGGACGCCATGCGCGACGGATCGAGCGAGGGCATGCAGTGTTTCGACGACGAGATTGAGAAGCTGATCCGGTCTGGCGTGATCGACATGGAGACCGGAATCGGATACGCGACGAACGCCGGCAACCTTCGTTTGCAGGTCGCCGATTTGCTCGAATCTCATACTGACCAGGACTTGTTGTCATCGGCAGCGGACGGAGCCTCGAATTCGAGCTTCGCGCACGAGCCTGAATTGGAACCAAGCAGCTAAGAGGGCCAAGCGCGGGAAATTTCGTCTCCTGTTTGAAATATCGTCGCAATACTAAGGGCGAGGAAATCACGGATGGTGGACGTGGCCGGGCTCGAACCGGCGACCTCCTCGTTGCGAACGAGGCGCTCTCCCAACTGAGCTACACGCCCATGAAACCGGCCACAAAAAAGGTCTGCTTCTACTATGCCACGGTTCCAATCCAAATCTCAATGATGTGCCTGCTTTTTCGTTAAGGTATTCTCCTGACTTTTTTCCGCGCTTTCGCGATGTTTTGGCCGCGTTGAGGTTGTCAGGTTTTCTCGGACGTAAACTATCTAGTCTTTTGTGCAAGGCATTTCCTTCCAGCGCATGCGCCGCTGGATTCGGAAGTATCGCATGAGCTTATCTCTTGCTATTTCTGCGATGCGATCGTTCGTCGCTTTGGAATCGCACGTGCCTCTAACGCGGAGGGAGTACAACTCTGTGCTTGAGGACAGAGTACAGAGGCCAGAGGGCCACATGAAACGAGTAGCACTGTTGATTGCGATGTTTCTGGCGCTTGCAATTGCGCCAGTTACTAAAGCAGACGGAGTACGAGTGACCGACCATTCCCATGATGCGATTCCACAAGCGATAATTGCCTCCACTACCCACCTGAATTCATGGTGCATGGACGATTTCTCATTTCGTGGCGGATCTTCCAGCTTCGGCTTGTTTTCAGCCAAGGGACCTGTAACCGACCGAGTCGGCTATCTATTGCGTCATAATGATATCGACTCGCCCGGTACACCCATGGCAACCACACCCGAGCCAAGCGGTTTGATCCTTCTCGTTGTTGGACTCGGATTCGTGTTCCTCATGCGTCGTCGCATGGTTACCCAGCCCTAACACGGAACCGGACCTACCAAGCCAAGCGGCGCTGCCTCCGCCGCTACAAAAACCCAGCCCACAACATTGCGCGTAGCGGGAATTGCGGACCGCTCTAGGCCGGGTTCTCGCGTTCGCGCGGTGGTGTTTTCATTCGGTTCGCAGTTCCCCAAACCGCTCCCTCGTTCGGTGCCATTCCCTCCTTGCCCGGTCGAGCTGTGCAATCCGCGATGTGGTGAAATCGTGGCGAGCGCCGAGGGGCGCGGTACAATATTTGCGTGCCAATCAAACTAATCGCAATGGACCTGGATGGAACGCTGTTGAATAGCAACAGCGAGTTGCCAGCCGAGAACGTTGCCGCAATTTGCGAGGCGGCCAGCCATGGGGTCGATATCGTCGTCGTCACTGGCCGGCGATTTAATTCCGCCCGTTTGATCGTCGACCAATTGCCATGCGACGCGCAGTTGATCGGAAGCAATGGAGCGGTGATCAAATCGAAATCGGGGGAGACGCTGTACCGGCGTCTTTTGCCCGTGGATATTGCCCACCAGGTATTGGACGCGACCGAAGAATATCGCGCCTACACCGGGGTGATCTTCGACCGGCCAGACGACCGCCAAGTTATCTTCGAGCGAATCGACTGGGAAGGCCCTTTCATTGGTCCTTACTTGAGACGTCATCGCAATCAGGTGGCGGAGGTTGTTCCGCTGACCGAGTGTCTTGACGGCGAGGACCCGGTCGAAGTGCTCTTCATCGGCGAATGCGCTGTGTTGCGCCGGCTTCTCGGCATGCTCAAGACTCTCCCGACTGCGGGCGAATTCAAGCTGGCGCTAACCGAATACGAGCATCGAAACGTTTCGATGATGGATGTGCTGGAGCGTGGCGTGTCGAAAGGGGCTGCGTTGGCGGAATGGGCCGCACGGCAAGGGATATCCCGCGACGAAGTGATGGCCATCGGCGACAACTGGAATGACCGCGAAATGCTAGAATATGCCGGTTTACCGGTGGTGATGGACAACAGCGTGGCGGAACTCAAGTCGCTCGGGTGGGCGGTAGCGGAATCGAATGACGAGTGCGGAGTGGCGCGCGCCATTCGAAAGTATGTGCTGTAAACCCGCGAGCCGTGACAAATCAAGGGGGAATGATGCCGAAAACAACGTTGGCGCTCGGAACTGCTCTGCTCGTCGGAATTTTCTGCGTGACACCCGCTTGGGCGCAGCAGGGCGGCTCAGAAGGTGGTCCGCCATCGGGACGATCCATGATGAATTCGAGGCCCGCGACGCTCAACTCCACGCTGGACATGGAGCTCACGATCATCGAGCACGAATTCGAGGGAGCGGCGGAAGCCATGCCGGAAGACAAGTATTCATTCGCGCCCACCAATGGCGATTTCGGCGGCGTGCGCACATTCGCGCTAGAGGTAAAACACGTCGCGACGGCAAACGATCGCTTTTTCAATGCGGTCCTGGGCAACCCTGACACGACGCCGGCGGATGAATTTGAAGCTGAGAACGGCCCGGACTCCATTGCGACCAAAGAGCAGATCATGCAGTACCTGAAGGATTCGTTTGCACTTGGCCACAAAGCGATCACCCAGATCAACGCGGATAACGCATTTGCGCCGCTCAAAACGCCGCTAAACCCATTCCTAAGGACGCGGGCGATGATCGTGATATTCGCTTGCTCACACGCTATGGATCATTACGGGCAAATGGTGGAATATTTGCGCGATAATGGGATCGTGCCGCCGGCGAGCCGACAACGTCCGCCAGCGAACCCATCGAAACGATGAAATTGCGCATAACTGCGACCGCTCTGGCGGCTTTTGGCGCTGTGGCAGCGGTGTCGCTCCTAAGCCCCGCCGCAGCGCGAGCCGATTACGCCGTGCTGCGTTCGGGTGCGCGAATTCAGATTACGGGTTACGAACGCATCGGAGATTCGATTCGTCTGACGGTGGCCGGCGGCCAAATCAACATCGCCGCGAGCGACTTGATCAGCATCGAGCCCGAAGATAATTTTCAGGCACTGCCTGTTGTACCTGCGGCAGAGGATATTCCATACGAAGATCTGATTCATGCAGCGGCGCAGAAGCACGGATTAGACGAGAAGCTGATCACCGAAGTGATCGCGGTCGAATCGAATTTCAATCCGAAGGCGGTGTCGTCCAAAAATGCGCAGGGCCTGATGCAATTGCTCCCAAAAACCGCGCGAGAATACTCGGTGAGGGATGTGTTTGATCCCGCGCAAAACATCGAGGCTGGCACGCGTTACTTGAAGGACTTGCTCGCGCGATATCGCGGCAATCTGAAGCTGGCGTTGGCCGCCTATGATGCCGGACCCGAAACGGTCGACCGCTATGGCGGCGTCCCACCCTTCCCCGAGACGCAGAATTACGTCAGGCAGATCGCGACCAAGATGGCAGATCTCGCGGTCATCTCGCCAGGCAACTAGCAATCGCTCCCGCCCGGTTAGAAATACCGATGCTGCGGTTGACGGAGGTGAGTCGCTTGAAGGTGACGGCGATGGGTCCGTCCTTCGCAGATGTAAACCCGTTGCCCCTCGACATGTTCAAACGTGGCTCGTATTTATGCTAACCCTTAGCCGTAGACCTTGAGCCACTTCCCGTTATCCTCCGCTACGATTGCTCTGATCGCCTTTTCGATGTTCTCAGGAGTAAGACACTTCACAAAGAGCATTGGTTCGCCGAAGAAATAGTCGACACCCTCGTTCTCCATGCACCAAAAGACATTGTTGGGCGTAGCCACTATGAAAGTGAACTCTCGACCGTCCTCAAGAGTGACATGAACATCAAGATTGTCATTCTCCGGATTTAACTCGGACATTTCACACAGGTAATTAATCCTTTTGATCCTTGCGCAATCGTCCTGCGGCGGGGGCATAAACACATCCTTCAATGCGAACCGGTGAATCGTAGGTTCCGTGTTCGCTATCCACGTGCCGACGTCTGTCCCCAGGCAAATTATTGCGTAGCGGACTTTTCGCCCAAGCGGCGCATGCGTTCCTGCAGTCGCTTGCGAAGAGGCGCGGGCGCGTTGGGGTTGAAGGCGACCAGGTACCAGAGCGGTTGCGTGCGGTCGCGGCTCA
>JASHRI010000279.1 GCA_030037435.1 Candidatus Acidiferrales bacterium
CGCGCGGTATTCACTAATGGTCAGGCAGACGCCGCCCTCGCGGCCTCGATTTTTCACAGCGAAACCCGTTCCATCGGCGCTCTTAAAAAATTCTTGGCTGAGCACGAGGTGCCGGTTCGGCTCAGCCGATGATCATTCCTTGTATTGACCTTCAGGATGGAAAGGCCGTGCAACTTGTGCGCGGCCGTCGCCGCGTGCTGGCTGTGGACAATGTGCTCGGCCTTCTCGATCGCTTCCGCGACTATCCCATAATCCACGTAATCGATCTCGACGCGGCCATGCGAAAAGGGTCGAACGCCCGGTGGATCAAGCAGCTGTGTCGCCAGGCGGATCGAAAGGTGCGCGTGGGCGGAGGCATCCGAACTGTGGCTCGCGCTGCGCAAATCCTGTCTTGGGGCGCGGAGAAAATCATCGTGGGAAGCGCCGCTTTTCGCGACGGCAAAGTGAATCAAGCTTTTCTAGTGAATTTGGCTGCGCGCGTCGGACGCAAACGCGTGATCGTGGCGCTCGATACCGAGGGCGGCCGGATCGTCGTGCGCGGATGGCGCGAGCGCCTGAAACTCAGGCCCGACGAAGTGATCCCGGCGCTCGAACCATATTGTTCCGGCTTTCTCTCCACGTTCGTCGACAACGAAGGAACCATGAAGGGAACTAACCTCGCGTGGTTTCGAGAGCTGCGGCACGCCACTCGCCTGCCCATCACGGCCGCTGGCGGAATCCGAAGCATGCGTGAGGTTCGCGCCCTCGAGAAAGTCGGCATGCACGCCGCCGTCGGGATGGCCATTTACACGGGAAAGCTCGCCGCTCGCAAAACCGGACTCGGTCGGCCCTGATTTTTCCTCGCTGGCAGGGCCGCCATTTGCTTTCTGCGACATCTGCCGGCAAGTGGCTCCGCGAAATCATTCGCGATGGTGTATAGTTTTTGGTGGCGCGGCTATGCTGAATGCCGGGTCGCTGATTGCTCCGGGCCTCTTCGAGTCGCTTTGCGCCGGGTTCCCCTGAGACATGAAAAAAACGTTACGAGTGATGAAATTCGGTGGCACCTCTGTGGGCGACGCGGCCTGCATCGGCCGTGTGGCGCAGATCGTGCGCGACGCATCGCGCGAAGGCCCTGTGGTTACCGTCGTTTCGGCGATGAGCGGTGTCACGAACCGGCTGATCGACGCTGCCGTACGCGCGGAAGCGGGCGATTCGGACCGCGTCGAGGCAGCGTTCGCTGTCTTGCGCAAGCAACACGAAACGGCGCTCTCCGCGCTGATTCACAACCAAAACGAACGAAATAGGCTCGCCGAACGCCTCGACAAAATCTTTGCGGAGGGTGAGCGTCTCTGTCGAGGCACCGCAATGCTCCAGGAACTGACTTCTCGCACCCTCGATTCCATCTCGAGTCTCGGCGAGCGCCTTTCAGCTCCCATTGTGGCGAGCGCGCTCGCGGAATTGGGCGCGCCCAGCGAGGCAATCGACGCCACTGAGCTTATCGTTACGGACAGTAGCCATGGCGGCGCTGATCCGCTGATGGATCTCACGCGCGAACGCTCCCACGCGCGGCTCGGTCCGCTGCTTGAGCGCGGAACTCTTCCGGTGGCTACGGGATTTATCGGCGCTACTGCGGAGGGCGTGCTGACCACGCTCGGCCGCGGCGGATCGGACTACTCCGCGACAATTTTGGGAGCTGCTCTCGATGCCGATGAGGTGATTATCTGGACCGACGTGGACGGAGTCCTGACTGCCGACCCGCGGCTCGTCCCCGAAGCGCGCACAATTCCCGAGATTTCCTATCGCGAGGCTACCGAACTCGCTTATTTCGGCGCGAAGGTGCTCCATCCGAAGACTCTTCGCGCCGTCCAGCAAGCAGGCATTCCGGTTTGGATCCGCAACAGCTTCGCGCCGGAACGGTGTGGCACCAAAATCACTCCAAAAGGTCGCAGCAATGGCGGCGGCGTAAAGGCGCTGACGGCCATTCGAGACGTCGTGCTGATCACCGTTGGCGGGCCGGGAATTGTCGGCGTGCCAGACGTCGTCGGCCGCACTTTTTCAACAACCGCGGAAGTGCACGCCAACGTTTTGCTGATTTCTCAATCCTCTTCGCAAAACGATATTTGCTTCATCGTTCCGGCGTCTGACGCCAAGCGTACCGTCGAGGCCTTGCGCAAGGAATTCGCGCAAGATGTCGCGCATGAAAAAGTCGAGCACATCACCACCGATCCCAACATCGCCATCGTAGCCGTCGTCGGTGAAAATATGCGCGGCGCTCTGGGCCTCGCCGGCCGCACTTTCAGTTCGCTCGGCCGCGAGAACGTCAACGTGATCGCCATCGCGCAAGGATCTTCCGAGAGCAACATCTCGTTCGTCGTCGCCGAAAAGGACATGAAGTCGGCCCTGGGGGCCGTGCATAAAGAATTCGGCCTCGCCGCGGTCGTCTCCCACGACGCTAAGGTGACGAGTGTCCTGCAATGATTCAGAAGACTGCGCGCGCGGCGGAGAAAGCCTCGGCGAAAGCATTGCAGCGCTGCCTGCTCCCCGCTTGCGGCGCCACCTACTCTCTCAGTGAACGCATCTACGTTTGCCCTCGATGCGGAGGGCCGCTCGAGATCGACTGCAGCCTGATCGCGCCCGATAACCCCGAAGCACTTCGCAAGTTGTGGAGGGACCGCGCCGTCTCGCGCGACCCGCGCGACGCGAGCGGCGTTTGGCGCTATCGCGAAATGCTGCCGTTTGACGACGACGCGCCGATCGTCACTCTCCGCGAAGGAAACACGCCGCTTTACGATGGCCCGCGTTCGGCTGACTACTGCGCCCTCGGTTCCCTGCGCCTGAAGCATCAGGGCTGCAATCCCACCGGCTCATTCAAAGACACTGGTATGAGCGCTGCCGTCACGCAGGCCCTCGTCCTCGGCACGCGCACCGTCGTCTGCGCGAGCACCGGAAACACAGCCGCCAGTCTTGCTGCCTACGCCGCGCGAGCCGGGCTGCAAGCGGCCATTTTGCTTCCTCACGGCCAAATCACCGCTGCGAAGCTGGCGCAAAGCATGGACTACGGCGCTCTCGTCTGCGAAATCGACGGAAATTTCGACGACTGCATGCGGCTGATTCAGCAGCTTGGCGACGATCCCTCGATTTATGTCGCCAACTCGATCAATCCTTTTCGCATCGAGGGACAAAAAACCGTCGCGTTCGAATTGATGGAGCAGTGCGGCTGGCAGGTGCCCGATCACGTTGTCGTGCCCGGCGGGAACATGGGCAATAGCTCGGCGTTCGGCAAGGGCTTTTCGGAATTGCGCGCTCTTGGCCTCATCGACCGCATTCCAAAACTCAACGTGATCCAAGCCGAGGGATCAGCTCCGCTCGCCCATCTTTTTGCTGAACTCGGCAACGATCAAATCGCCAGCGACGCCGAAATTCCCGATGCAATCGAGCCCGTCGAGCACCCGCGAACGCTCGCAACTGCCATCAAAATCGGCGCGCCGGTTTCATGGCAAAAGTCCCTGCGCACGGTGTTGCGTTCGGGAGGTCGGATTATCGCCGTCAGCGAGCAGGAAATTGCAGACGCCAAAGCGATCATCGGTCGCGATGGCATCGGCTGCGAGCCGGCTTCGGCTACCACTGTTGCGGGCATCAAGAAATTAGTTGCCGCGGGCCACATCCGTCCCGCAGACGCCGTGGTCGCGGTCCTCACCGGCCATGTGTTGAAAGATCCGGACTACGTCAGCCATTATCATCGGGGCACGCTTTCTCTGGAATCGCAGCCAATTTCCGGCGCGTTTCGCAACGTCCCGGTGCATGTGGCGGCCACGAAATCCGCCATCCTTGAGATTTTGGAGCGCCGACGTTAACCAACCGGCAGCTTTCACGCGTGCGGCGAGCACCGAGCCGCGTCTTCGCATAAAACCATGAGCGCTTCTCGACAACCATCCTTTGAAGTCCGCGTCCCCGCCTCCACCGCCAATATGGGCGCGGGCTTCGATTGCTTGGGACTCGCGCTCGAGATCTACCTGAGCGTCCGCGCAAGCCTTCTCGCGCAGCCCGGCGCGCGAACCCAAGCGCGCAGCCGCGGCGTCCGCGGCACTGCCGACTTGCCCAAGGATCCCGATCAAAATCTAATTTTCCGCGCCATGCGCTACACCGCAGATCACGA
>JASHRI010000280.1 GCA_030037435.1 Candidatus Acidiferrales bacterium
TCGGTCACCTCTTCCACTGTTTTGAGCTCGCCGAGCGCGCGATTCACGCGATAGAGCAGCGTCAGCAGGCGATTCTCCTGTTCGAGTGCGCGGACGCGATCTTCACCCTTTGCGCCGTGTTCCGGTTCGGGCGGCACGAAGCTTCCAAGCGACTGAGCGGGCAGAAACGTGCCGGAATATGCGGATTCGGACATCACTTTTTCGAGGCGCGGCGGAAGCTGCGGCGTGCCGTACGCGACCATTTCGCGAGCCGGCGAGTCGTCGAAGAATCGCAGCCGGTATTCGCCGACAATTATTTCATCGTTGGGATTGAGAACGATTTCCTTCACCGCGACACCGTTGACCTTGACGCCGTTGGCGCTCGAACGGTCGATGATCTGCCAGCGGCCATCGGGTGCGGAGCGGACCACGGCGTGCTGGCGCGAGACGCTGGCGTTGTCGAGCACCAGGTTGCTCGATTTGGCGCGGCCGATTGAGACGGGGCGATCGCCCACAAGCTCGAAAACGCGGGCGCTCTCTCCGGCGTGATGGATCAAAAATCGCGACATTTCGGATGACCCAAGATTCATCTTCCAGCTCAGCGGGGCGCAAAGCAAGAATCGGGAGCCGTCGGCTTGTCCGATCCTTAACCTCGCGGGCATGAGATGTATTTAGCTTTGGTGGTACTTCACGTCGAGCGGCGAATTCATGGCCGGGACATGCAGATTTTTCTTTTCGAATGCGGCGATGTCCGATTCGTGCACGAGCGTGAGGCCGATATCGTCGAGACCCTTGAGCAGGCAATCGCGGCGGAAGGGATCGATGGTGAAGGAATATTTCAGGCCTTTATCGTCGGTGACCTTTTGATGTTCCAGGCAGACGGTGAGGCGATAGCCTTCGTTCTTCTGAGTGCGATCGAAAAGCTCGTCAATTTGTTCGCTCGAGAGCGTGACGGGAAGGATGCCGTTCTTGAAGCAGTTGTTGTAAAAGATGTCGGCGTAACTGGGAGCGAGGATCGCGCGGATGCCGTAGTCGAGAATCGCCCAGGGAGCGTGTTCGCGGCTCGATCCGCAGCCGAAATTGGCGCGCGCGAGAAGGATGCTCGCGCCTTTGTAGCGCGGGAAATTCAGCACGAATTCGGGATTCGGCTTTTCACCGGGCAGATAGCGCCAGTCGTAAAACAGGACGCGGCCGTAGCCTTCGCGCGTGAGGAATTTCAAAAATTGCTTCGGAACCATCTGGTCGGTGTCGACGTTGACGCGGTCGATCGGCGCGACGAGTCCCGTGTGCTTTGTAAAGGGCTGCATAGCTACTCGACTCCTTCTGCGCCGCGCCACTTGCGGATGTCGACGAAATGGCCTTCGATCGCGGCGGCGGCGGCCATGGCGGGGCTGACGAGATGCGTGCGGCCGCCCTTGCCCTGGCGGCCCTCGAAATTGCGATTCGAGGTGCTGGCGGAGCGCTCGCCGCTGGGCAGCACGTCGTCGTTCATCGCAATGCACATGCTGCAGCCTGCGTCGCGCCACTCGAAACCGGCATCGCGGAAAACTTTGTCGAGCCCTTCCTGCTCCGCAGCAGCTTTGACCACGCGCGAGCCCGGCACCACCAGCGCCTGCTTGAGCGATTTCGCCACATGCTTGCCGGAGACGACGCGGGCGGCGGTGCGCAGATCCTCCAGGCGCGAATTGGTGCACGAGCCGATGAAGACGCGATCGACGGAAATATTTTCGATCGGAGTTCCGGGCTGGAGGCCCATGTAAACGAGCGCGCTTTCGGCTGCTTTTCGGTCAACAGGATCGGAAAACGAGGAAGGGTCGGGAACGCGGCTGGTGACTTGCGTGACCATTCCGGGGTTGGTGCCCCAGGTGACCATCGGCGCGAGGTCGGCGGCGCGGAGCGTGACGACTGTGTCGTATTTCGCGCCGGAATCGGTGGCAAGCGAACGCCAATATTCAACCGCCTGCTGAAATTCCTTGCCACGCGGGGCGAAGGGCTTGCCTTCGACGTAGGCGAATGTGGTTTCGTCCGGCGCGACCATGCCGGCGCGTGCGCCGCCTTCGATGGACATGTTGCACATGGTCATGCGGCCTTCCATCGAGAGGGAACGAACCGCTTCGCCGGTGTATTCGGCGACGTGGCCGTTGCCGCCACCAATGCCGATTTTTCCGATGATGGCGAGAATGATGTCTTTTGCGGTGACGCCGGCCGGCCGGCGGCCCTGCACGTCGATCTGCATCGTCTTCGATTTGAATTGCGTGAGGCACTGCGTGGCGAGCACATGCTCCACTTCGCTGGTGCCGATGCCGAAGGCCAGTGCGCCGAGCGCACCGTGCGTGGAAGTGTGGCTATCGCCGCAAACGATGGTCGTGCCGGGAAGCGTGATGCCCAGTTCGGGGCCGATCACATGGACGATGCCTTGATTGCGGCTCTGCATGTCGAAGAGGTTGATACCGCACTCCTGACAGTTGCGCGCGAGCGCATCGAATTGAGCGACGGCATCCGGATCGAGGAGGGGTAGCGCGCGATTTTTCGTGGAGACGGAATGGTCCATCACTGCGAAGGTGAGTTCGGGGCGGCGCACTTTGCGGCCAGCGGATTTCAGTCCCGAAAACGCCTGGGGCGAGGTGCCCTCGTGAACTAGGTGACGGTCGATATAGATCAGGGACGGCTTTCCGGGTTCTTCACGGACGACGTGCGCGTCCCAAATTTTTTCGTAGAGCGTGCGTGCGGGCATAGTTAGTTCTCCCCGTTTCCGCGCGTATTGTAGCAATTCGCGGGACGAGCCGCCAATGCGAGGGAAGAATTTGGGCGAAGAGATGGCGAAAGGAGTTTTGCTCGAGGGGAGTTTCGGGTAGAACGAGTGCCGGGTGAGTGTTTTGAATAACTTAGGCTCGATTCTATTCGAAAGCGAGTTTCGATTAGAATTGGCCCCCGGACGCCGGTTCTGATCCTTTGATTCGCCCGGCACGACGGACTCGGTCGCTTCACAGCCGCTCGATGCGGGCGAGGCGACAGACTTAGGCGCAATGAGCCCGGAACTTCGTTCGTGGCCCCTCGCCGAGCCTGAATGCCGCGATCCATATCCATTCCTCTCCGGCGCCGAAAAACTCCCCGACTTATGCTACCAGATAGTGGAGTGATTTTCCACTACAAAAGGCGACACCTGAACTCGCCTGATCTTCCGGCTTCGAGCACTCAGGAGCTACCGGCTACCGCAATGCCGATGAAAGCTGAGCAGCGCACGCTTGCAGTTCAAAGCGTGCGGCACCCTTGCTTTGCGTTGAAGAAGTGACTGACGTGTTGTGCGCGATCTTCCGCAGCGCGGTTATCAGACCAGGTCTCAACCCGGACTAAAGGCCTGCCGCCGCCCTCTATCTCAAGAAAGGAAAGTACGGACTCCGGATGCGCCACCCGCCGGTGATCGCGTGGTTTCAATTCCGGGGAGTTAAAGCTTGCGCCATCGCTTACGCGTCGTTGGCTAGGTGTTCTTTTTCGAGCTCTTCGAATTTACGCGCCTCTCGCTCTAGGCCCATCTCGTCGCAGAGCCGCCACAGCCAGTTATAGATTTGTGCCGGCGGGACATCCGAACTGCCGGCATGCTGCGCAGCAAACACGAAGTGGCCATACGCCTGAGCGCCTGCCCCCAATTTGGTGCTCAGGATTCCGAGATAGTAGTGAATTCGGACTGTGTAATACTCCGAGGGGTGGAGACGCAGAGCAATTGCAAACGAGTTCTTGGATGCAGCCCAGTTCTTAAGATCGAAGTAGCAAACGCCTAGGTTGTAGAAAAAGATGGGCTCTTGAGCGGAATCGAACTCCCTTGCTTCTTCAAGTATCCGGCAGGCCTCACTAGATCTGTTCAGATCGACTAGCAACATACCGCGACGGATCTGTGCTTCCTCGTAAAGGTATCTATAATCCGGCGTTGCCAGGAGCCTCTCATGTTTTCTCAGCAAAGCTGAAAGCTTCTTTAACGCATCTTTTGGCTTTTTCTCAGCTATGCATAGGGTCGCGTCCAGGAATTCAAGGTTTGCAGCATATTCTTCTGATCGGGGGGCGACCCGCATGGCGTCATTCCATGCTCGCCGGGCCATTTGAAGTTTTCCGAGTTTGGAATAGCACATCGCTTCATTGGAAAGAACTGCGGCTCTATCGTCAGGTTCGGAGGCAGTATCTAGTATGGAATCGAATGTTGCGACAGCTTGAACGTAGTGACCGGCCGACATGAGCTGCTGTGCCTTTAGAAATTTCTCAATATTCATGTCGGATCGAAGGACTCACACAATTTTTGCAGAGGAGATTGCACGGTCTGCCTGAGCGGGTGGCCCAGCCTTTTACCGTTCTCGGCGGAGCGCATGGAAGCATGATAGCACCCCCGGCACTTAACTTCTGAGGACGTAAACATTCGTGCGACGAAACGAAAAAAATCCCCACCTTCTCAAACCGAGGATGGCGCACCCGAAACTGCGTATGCCACATGCTAGGCCAAGTGCGCTGGCGCCAGAGTGCCGTGCGGCGCGTCCCGGTGGGAAGCATGGGATTCGGTGTTGGGACGGCTGACGGGGTCCCGAGAGCGGCGTCGCGGGGACGCGAACGCCGCTCTCGGCGGAGCTGGACCAAGGAAAGACGAAATGGTCGCCGCGCGATTGCTAGGAAGCGCCTTTTCCTGCGGCGACTCCGACGGCCTTGGCGGAGCCACCGGCCCCCGCGGCCGCCATCTTCTCAAGAGCCTGGTCAATGGTGAATGACGCGGCCTTTTGGCGCGGCGGAAACGCTCTGAACGTTTCCAAGAACGGAGTGACGATGGCCGTCGCGGCCAGACAGATGTAGTCGTGGTCTAGGAACCAGTCGTAGTAGGTGTTTGAAGTGATGTCCGCACGCTCGAACGGATCCGTTCTGAGGTTGAAGAGCTTGGGAATTCGAAGGACGGTGAACGGCTCGGCCCACACCCGCAAGGTTCCCGGGCAGCGCTGTTCCATGAACACAGCCTTCCAATTGTCGAAGCGCAAGGCGACCAGATTGCCGTCGTCGTCGAAATAGATAAACCCTTGGCGCGGGCTCTTCTTTTCTTTTCCGGTGAGGTAGGGCAGCAGGTTGTAGCCGTCAATGTGGACCTTGAACGTCTTGTCGCCCGCTTTGTGACCTTTCTTGCACTTTTCGACGATGTCGGGCTCACCACCGATAGCGACTAGGGTAGGCAGCCAATCGTGGTGCTGGACGATTTCGTTGGAGACGACGCCTGCTGGAATCTTGCCGGGCCAGCGAACGAGCAGTGGAACTCGGAAAGCGCCTTCCCAGTTGGTGTCTTTCTCGCTGCGGAACGGAGTCATCGCGCCATCGGGCCAGGTGTTCATGTGCGGGCCGTTGTCGGTGGTGTACATGACGAAGGTATCGTCCGCAATGCCTAGCTTGTCGATGTGATCGAGAACGTCGCCGATATTTTTGTCGTGATCGATCATGGTGTCGTGGTAGGGCGACTGCCAGCGTCCTGCCTGGCCGAGGCTGCTGGGCTTCGTGTGGGTTCGGAGGTGCATGTGGGTGGTGTTGAGCCAGCAAAAGAACGGCTTACCTGCTTTGCTTTGGCGCGTGATCCAATCCTTGGCGGCTGCGACAAACTCGTCGTCGCAGGTTTCCATGCGTTTTTTGGTGAGCGGACCGGTGTCTTCGATTTTCTGCTTGCCCACGCGGCCCCAGCGCGGTTGTTCGGTGGGATCGTCTTTGTCAGTGGCCCAGCAATGCAGGACGCCGCGAGGACCAAACTGCTCGTTGAACTTCGGGAAATCTTTCTTGGGTGGCCAATCGTGCAGCTCTGGTTCCTCTTCGGCATTGAGGTGATAGAGGTTGCCGAAGAACTCGTCGAAGCCGTGGACTGTGGGCAGATACTCGTTCCGGTCGCCGAGATGGTTTTTGCCAAATTGACCGGTGGCGTAGCCGAGAGGCTTGAGAAGTTCGGCAATCGTGGGATCCTCCGCCTGGAGACCGACGGTAGCGCCTGGCACGCCGACTTTCGTGAGGCCGGTACGGAAGCCACTCTGACCGGTGATGAACGAGGCGCGGCCCGCGGTGCAGCTTTGCTCACCGTAGGAATCGGTGAACATCATGCCTTCCTTGGCCAGACGGTCAATATTCGGAGTGCGATAGCCCATCATGCCGTGGCTGTAGCAACTTAGGTTCTGGATTCCGATGTCGTCTCCAAAGATCACAAGAATGTTGGGCTTCTTCGCGGTCTGGCTCGTTCCGGGCATGTTGGTCGCTCC
>JASHRI010000281.1 GCA_030037435.1 Candidatus Acidiferrales bacterium
ATCGCCTCGCGCGTGGGATTTTGGCTGTCGTTTCCGATGCTTTTTTTCATGGCCGCCGCAGCCCACTACCCATTCCTCAGCGGTATTGCTGGCTAACGGCACTTAGTTCAATCCAAAGAATCGAACGGTTGCCATTTGGGCAACTTTCGGCGCACAGCTTGTATCCTTGCTAATTTCCCGTGGCGTCTAATTAGCAGAATCCGGAGACGCCGTGAAAGTGCTTTGCCGCTGTGGACTTGTAAGTTCGCTGCTGGCACTGATGATTGTGCCGCCCGCGCTTGCGTACGAAGAGTATTTGTCATCGGAAGCCATCCGCCAGGCGTATTTCCTCGCCAAAGAGCAGCAGGATCGACGAGAGGAATTTCTCCGCCCCTACAGGCATTCTTTGCCGGCGCCGAAGACTGGCCCGCTTGTGGGAATGATAGAAGTCCAGACGCCGATGACTTACGTGATGTACTCGATCGCTGCTGCCGGTCATGATGATCCCGCGGGACAAGAAGACTACCACGCGCAGGAGGCCGAACAGGATTTTCTAGGCAAAGCGAGCCATTTTCGAGTAGAGGTTCAGATCAGCTTCACGGCAACATATCCAAAACCGACCGATAACATGGCCGCCCTCGGCGATTTCTGGAACGACTTCCGAGTTCATCTCAAGCAGGCTCACGAAATTCCAGCGCTGCGCATTTCCGGCCATCCGGTAGTCAATGATGCGTCGGGCTCCTACGGCTATATCGGCGCGACGATCGATGCTGATTACGACCCGGCGAGGATTGACTCCGCCGAACCAGCTACCGTTGAAGTCGATACACCCGATGGGCAGCGCGTGAAGACCACATTCGACCTGGCCCACCTGCAGTAGTCGCCGAAGAGCGCTAGCGGCTCAGGCTCTGCTGCGCCATGTATTGAAATGCATCCTCGACTGTCCGCGTGGATGACTGCGAGCCCTTCGATTCCGCCGTCGCGAATTGCGGTTTTCGTCGCGGTGAAAATCTCGCCGGATCAAACGCGCCACGCCTCATCCGAAACACCCAGACGAATTCATCGTGCGCGCGGTCGATCTCAGTCGAGGGGACCCGCGCCGTATCGACCGTGCCCATCGGGTTGAAATCGGAAAATCCGCTGCCGTCCACGTGCACCGGAACGGGCATTGCCGCGTAGTAGCTGTCCTCGTCGTGCGTGAACAGAATCACGAAGTCCACGCGCGCCAGGTCTGGAGCGGGACAAATTTCCGAAAATTCCTTTCGCCGGTTATCCGCCAGCCATTCCCACTGCTTGGGCGTCAAGCCGTAGGCCGAGAAATATGCGCGGCATGCCGGGTCGGCGCTTTCGTTCTGTGGTTTTGTCAGCGGCTCTTCTTGGTCGAAATCGTCCGTCGCATCTGCGCTGGAAGTCGTCGCCACCGCCTTTACCGGAACCATCGTGGGAATCGGCGCGGCCATGGCCACTTGCGCATTCCGTGGCGCAGCCTGCGGAACTGGCGCAGTTGCGCGAACGCTGTTCGCAACAGTCGCTTGTGGCTCCGCATTTGGCTCAATCACCGGTTGGCTCACCGGCGCGGGCGGATTGGGCGCGGGCTCGATCACGATTGCGGGCGGCTGCGGCGTGGTCGCGATGGCCTCGACTTTAGTTGTGCTCGCGGCGGCAGGCGTCGCAGGATTCACGGCTGCTGGCGCCACGGCTACCGGCTCGACAGAGACCGCCACGGCAGGAGCTCCCACTACCGCCGGCGGAGCGGCGGGCGCGATTGTGGCGACGGTCTTCGCGGTTGGGGTCGTGGTGATTGATTTCGCGGCGGCGGACGCCAGGCTCGCCACCGGTTTGTCCGCGTCATTTTCGAGCACCGGCAGATCGGGCAAGGCGCCATCGGGGACATAACCCACCATGCCGCTCGCGGTGCGCACTTTCACATAGCCTTTCACGCGCCCCAGTATCTCCACCGTTTCGCCGCATCGCAGGCGCGCTTCCACATCGAAGCTTGTCAGCGTCGAGTACACCCAGACGCGATCTTCGTTCGGGCCGCATTGAACGGTGTCGAGGTCGTTCGCGACAACTGGCGTCGCGATTAAGAGACTCGTCAGCAGTGCGATGATTCGTATCTGACCGCTCATTTTCTCCTCCCGGTTCGCCGAAATGTGCCGTGGTGGCTGGGGGATTGAGCGCTGCGCGTGGGCTTCCGTCGAGCAAGAGGAGATGACGACACGCGTCAGTGCTCCGGACTGCCTACCGAGAATGTCGAAATGTGCTGGGAAAATATTGCGCTACGGAAGCGAAGCAAACAACTGGACAGAAGTACAAGATTAGTGCAGGACAAGAGAAAACGAAGGCGTTCCGCGAGCTACAAGAAGGTATTTTGGGTAATTCTTATGATCGCCAGCGCAGCGTGACGGGGCCCGTCACCGGATGTTGCATCGGCTCACTCGTTCGGACCGATTCAAGATGCGCGGCCTTCAGCTCGAAATACCAACGCGCCTGCCGGTCCGCGTCGTCCACCAGCATCATGCGGTCCTCATATTTCAGCCCCAGCGCTTGTTTGCGGATCACTTCAGTGTCCTGCCGGATGAATCGCGGGCCAAGCACGTGGATGATGAACGAGACGATGGGAAACCACGGCAGAATGTTCCACGCCGCCACGAAATCCAGCCGGCAAAGATTGCGCTCGATGGGCGTCACCGTCGTGCGGCTGGAAAGCCAATATCGCCCGGCGCGTACCTGCTCAAATCGCTGATTGGGCAGCACGAAATCGATAGTGGTGGTGGCTGGCTCCCCGGTGATGAGCTTCAAAATTTTGTACGGCGCGCTATTGGCTGAAGGCGCGTGTGGGCTCATTCGAAAGCCATTAGGGATCGGCTCAAACTGTTTCGCTTTTTCGCGGATGCTGTGCCGGCTGCGCCACCACCACGCCTGATGCACAAATGGACCGTGCGCCGGATCCATCAGCCC
>JASHRI010000282.1 GCA_030037435.1 Candidatus Acidiferrales bacterium
CGCCACGGCGGGCTCGCTCCTCACAATCCATCCCCTCGCAGGGCAAGACGGCCCAGCCCGACTTGGCTCCACATCCTCATGTCCTACGGGCAGACGGCGTCAAGGTCGATGACGCGGGGCTGACGCGAGGATGGAACGGGCGGCCCTGGCCCATCGGAGCATCGAAGCGATTGGTGTCAAATACAGTGAAGACCGCATGTGATTAGGCGGAATAGACTGCTTATTCTCGGTAATGAACGAAAAGCGAGATTTCGCCACCCTAGTCGAACAGCAGGAGTCGCTAAGGTTGCAGTTCATCCGAAGCGAACTGGACCTGGCCATCACCTTCTGCGAGCTTGCCGGAAACACCGAGAACCGCGAAACGGCCGACAGAAACACCGAAAACGCAAAGCGCGCCTACGAAGTAGTGACGCACGCACTTTCAACAGGCGCGGCGCTGGAATTGGCCGACCGACAGGAAGTGGACGGGAAGCTGACGCAATTAGAGGGAATGCTTGCCCGCCTTGAGCGGCACGAAGACACGGGCAAGAAAGCGGAGGATTGACACTGATCGGGCGCTAAGCGACCTCCGAGGAATAGAAGGGACTGCCGTGTAGAATCGCGCGGGCTGCCCGGATTAGGTGATCGCTGGCGTTAGATTTCAGTACGAGCCCATCGCAGCCCGAGGAGCGAACCCGGCGCTCCATGGCCGCGAAATAGTGATTGGTGTAAACAAGAACCTTGCTGCTCAGTTGCCTCCTGTGAAGCTCGTTCACAACCGACAGCCCGCCCATTTTAGGCATATTTAGATCGAGAATCACGAGATCGGGATGGAGTTCGATGACCATGCGAAGTGTGTCGATCCCATCCTTAGCCTCCCCGCAGATTTCGAAATCGTCTTGTTCGCGAAACAGATCCTTGATTCCTCTGCGGGCGATATCGTGATCGTCGGCAATCAGAATTCGCGTCCGAGCAGACTGGGCGGCAGGAGCGAGCGAGCGAGCGAGCCGGCGAAGAGTCGGATTGCTCGTTGAGCCGGAAAAGCTCGGCTTCGGAAGGCTCTAGCGGGATCGTGGCCATCACTTGAGTTCCGCGGGGACCAGAGCGCAAATCGAGGGTTCCCCTATACAAATCGACGCGGCCTTTCATGCTTTGAATTCCCACGCCAGACTTGACGCCGCCTTCCGCATGGCGAGTATCGAATCCCTTGCCATGGTCCGCCACCGATGCGTGCAGAGACGAGGCATCGGCCCAGACCTTGACCTTGGCATCGGAACTGCCGGAATGGCGGTACACGTTGGTGAGGGCTTCCTGGATGACGCGGAAGAGCGCCGTTTCCTTTTCGATCGGGCAGCGCGGGAAATCGTCCGGAATCTCGAGAGCGATTTGGATTCCAGTGCGCTTCGAAAAGCCTTCTATAAACCACTGGAGGGCGGCGGCCAAGCCGGTATCATCGAGCAGCGGAGGGTGGAGAACGTAAGAGAGTGTACGAATCTCGGATTCGACCTTGCGCAGCAATTCCGTGGTTTCGTTAAGGTTCTTTTCGAGCTCGAGCCCTGCCGCACCGAGATTTTTGGAAAGATGATCGAGCGAGACAATTGCGACAGCGAGTTCCTGGCCGGTCATATCATGCAGATCGCGGGCCATGCGGCGGCGCTCTTCGTCCTGCAACTTCATAAAACGGGCGGACATGGATGTGATGGAAGCACGGGCTTCGTTGAGTTCGGCAGCCGCGGAGGCCAGTTCAGAGATATCGACCGCAATCACAGAAACCGCTTTTCGGTTTCCATTGGCCGAAGGGATGAAAGAAAGGCGAATCGTCCGTTGCCGGCCCAGGTCTGGCTGGACGACCGTCAATTCACCGATTGATGGACGCCGCGCGCCCGCGCGCAGAACCTCCGCGAGAACCGGCCACGACTGCGGAGAAACAAACCTTCCCAGGTTAGAACCGACGATACTTCCATTGGCGGCGGGGCTCAGGAATTGCGCGAAATGGTTGTCGGCAGCGAGAATGCGGCCATTGACCGCGACGGTTGCGAAGGCAAGTCCCAGGTTCTCGCCGATGCTCTCAGGCGAACCCTGCCGCGGGGGGAGGGGGGCGAGGCGAAATTTTGGGGAAGAGGCTTTTTTCAGAGTCCGGCGAGGCGGACGCGATGCGGATGCCATCTTCTTTCTTGGCATGCAAAAACCTCAGTTAGTGGTAAGCAAAAGGCCTTTTAGCACACTGAATTGCCACGTTTCAATCGAATCGATGCTGTAGCCCTTCGGTGATTGTCCTACTTCGAGGTTATTGGCAAGAGGGTGACGACGGCGCCGTCAATTTTACCATCGGTGGTACGGTAGGGGAGAATTCTTAGGTGGAAGGTATCGCCACCCTTGTCCCTAAGATCCTTTTCAAGCGGCCGGGAATTGGAGATAACCTGCAAGACGAGTTGCTGAAAATCAGGGATCTCGATGGGGGGATTGATGTTGAGGAATGGACGACCAATGTCACTAGGGATCAGCCCCAGGGCTTTTTCAGCGCGGGGCGTGAAGCGGCGGATCGCCATATCGCTGCCGACCATCAGAACGGCGATATCAATGCTGCCGAAAAGGTTGGTCAGATCGTTGTTGACCTGGGTGATTTCGACGTTGCGGCTGCGAAGCTCGTCGTTGACGGTACTTAATTCTTCGTTTGCGGATTGCAACTCTTCCTTGGCAGTCTCAAGCTCTTCGTTGGTACTCTGAAGCTCCTCGTTGCTGGAGAGGATTTCTTCATTTGCGGATTGCAGCTCTTCATTCGTGGCTTCCTGGGTTTCAATCACAGACTGGAGATATTCCTTGGTCGCGGCAAGTTCCTCTTCAAGTTTGGTGATCCGAGCCTCTGCCAACAACTGGGACGATTCTTGCTCGCGGCGCCCAGGGCCGCCCGCGCGCCCCTTGCGGGCGGGAGGCTCAACCGGTGCATCGTGGAACATGACCATAAAGAAGGGCTCTTTCAAATTGCCCATGCGAACCGGCACGACTTCCAGGGTGACCTGGCGGATCGAATCGTGAGACTTTCCCGAGCCACCCTCATTCCCATTCCCATTTCCATTCCCGGTCTTAATTTGAATTTTCTGTTTGCGGACGGGCACATTCTCTTTTTTCGCACGGTTCAGGGCATTGCGCAGATCGAAGAGAAGCCCTTCGCGGGCCATTTTTAGAATGCTGAGGCTGGCACGACCGGGTGCGAGCTTCAGATAGCGGCTCACATTGCCGCGGGTGTGGACGATCTCGAAATCGTCGTTGACGAAGACCGCAGCGGGCGAATAGTGAGAAAGGAGACGACGGTCGAACTCCTTTTGAGCTTCCGCGTAGTTCCAGCTGGTCTCGACCTGTTTCGATGGAAGGCGCAGGCTGGGAAATTCGGGGCGCTCCGCTTGGCGATCCAAGGAAAACGTGACGACGGGGCGCGATGTGCCAGCTTTCTTGGAGAAAATCTTATGGGTTCGGTCCTGGGTGGCGAAGAGATTGGTGACGGCGCCGACGCCCTCCGAGCTGCCCAGGACGAGGAAGCCGTTGGGGCGCGCGGCATAGTGAAAGAGGGAAATGACTTTGCTTTGAAGGATGGGCTCGAGATAGATGAGCAGGTTGCGGCAGCAAATGACGTCCATTTGGGAAAACGGAGGGTCGCTGATGAGATTGTGCTGAGCAAAGATGCACATGTCGCGAATACTCTTGCTGA
>JASHRI010000283.1 GCA_030037435.1 Candidatus Acidiferrales bacterium
ATCGCAGAGTCAATTCGGTGCTTTCGGGATGGACTCGCCAAGGCTCGAACGATTGCCGAAGTACGTTTACTTGAATCGAGGGCTGCACGTGACTACTGGGGTGCCTGGCGAAGGTTACCGGTAAATTTTCCGAAGCGAGATGTGGCGCGTATTCCTGAACACTGGCGGACGTTTGGAACGCGTGTCTCGGTTTTAACCGGGTCGCCGCGCCTTGCGACCAACCCCGCAAATTCGATATTGAATTATCTCTACGCGATTCTCGAATCCGAGACCCGCCTCGCCGTTGCCGCGCTTGGCCTCGATCCTGGCCTTGGAGTTTTGCATGCGGATGCGCCGTCAAGGGATAGCCTTGCGCTTGACGTCATGGAGCCTATTCGCCCGCGAATCGACGCGTATCTTTTGGACTGGATCACGCGAGAAACCGTCCGGCGAGAGTGGTTCTTCGAGCAACGAGACGGCTCGTGCCGTTTGATGGGATCCTTCGCGGCGAAGCTGTCTGAAACCGCTTCGACCTGGGCTAATGCAGTTGCGCCAACCGCGGAGTGGGTCTGCCGACAATTCTGGTCAACAACTGGCAAGAGGGCCCACAATCAGAGATCACCAACACATCTCACTCAAAGCCATAGGCGCGAAGCGAAGGGTGCAGCGTCACTGCCACACGTTCGACCGCCTCGACCGGAAAGCTTTTGCGAGGAATGCGGTGCTCCGGTCGCTCAGGACTATCGTTTCTGTCGGAGCTGCCGTCTCGCCCGAAATACTGTTGACTTGCCCGAGATCGCGAAAACAGGCCGCATCGTGGCGCAGTCAGACCTAGCCCAAAAACGACGTTCTGAAACTCAACGCAAACATACAACCGCGATATGGAGGTGGAAAGAATCCGATCTCCCGGCTTGGCTTAATCGCGAGGTTTACGTTGCGGAGATTCAGTCTCGGCTAAAGAACATTTCCTCAGGCAAGCTCAAATCAGCGCTCGGTGTATCAATGCCGTACGCGATTGACATCCGCAAGGGGAGGCGCGTACCACATCCGAGACACTGGCAGAAGCTCGCAAACATGGCAGGAGTCGGAACCGGGCATCACGTGCCTGCGCTTCGTTCGTGATAATAAATCACATCGAATTGTCGCGGCTTAAGCAAACTCAGGGCTGCTTTGGATTGTCCTTCAGTTTGTCCAAGTCCCAGAGCAGTTGTTTCACGATCTGATCGGCCACATCCGCACTTGCACCCTTATATTTCGCCCCTTTGCTCTCTTTCGTTGTGGCCCAAATTACGTCCCCATCGGTCGATACAAGGCGTGCGGCCAGACGCGCATCGTCCACCGTCTCCGTGGACGCTTGGGAATCCGATGTGCCGAGTCTTCTTGCGATGAAACCACCGTTGCTAGAACCTGACACCGAACCATTCCCATTCACAACGGTTCCATTAACTTCCCCGTGCTGGCCGCCTGCGGCTGTGCCAACATCCGTGCTCTCGCCAATCGCATGGTATTCCTGTGAAGTTTTCTCCAGGCCCGTACCCTTCAGGACAGCATCGGCTTTGTCTTTGTTCTCGGTAACGATGAAACGTTTGGACTGTGCGAGTGCATCGATCACCATTGCGCGAAGCTGCTTAGAAATGGTGTCATCGCCGAAGCTATCAACGTAAATTCGACGAACCTTAAGCAACTCAGCGGAGAGTTCCACGTCAACGGTTTGCGACGCGGGTACCTGACTTTGCACGGTCTTCGGAGTTGGAGTTGCTACGGTCTGACCAAACGCCAAAAGCAGTAACACGCCAAAGCTGGTAATCATCGCTTTTGCCTACCCGCCTAGTCCACTCTTCCTCGCTTCTTCGTCTTGATAGTCGATCTTTTTGCCCGTCCGAGCTTGTAGGCTGGCGAGGGTGACGCGCACGATATCCTTACCGAGCTCAAAGACCCCTGCTTGCTGTTTATCATTTTCATCGGTATAGCCAACCGTCAAAAAGTGTTTTCGCTTGTGGGAGAGCAACAACCACGGTGAGATCGTGAGTGCCAATCCGAGTCTCCGGCCCGCCTTCTGCCCGTATTCCAGATCGTTGATTCTGTCATACGGTATCGAGAGCTTCCCACTCTTAGATTCGAATACAAAGGACTTCTCATCTTGTGTCGATGACACCCCTTCAGTTCCTTGCTGAAGCGATGAAATAGTGCCACCAACGTATTCTGTTTTTTTGCTACCCAACCCGGCCCACGTCGCAAAGGCGAAGACAAACACAAGAGCAATGACAGTGCCAGTCTCTTTCTTGATCGAGCGCATTTCCTGCCTCCTAAAATGCCAGATTTGCTTATAACCACAACTGATATGTACTGGATATCGTTGATATATATCAGTAACGGAGATACAGTCAAGCGCTCGTGTCCGATGCGAACATGAGAATGCCTGGAGACATGTTCTTACATACGACCGTTGGCGATGGTGGTGAGACTGGGCGAATAGGAGGAGCTGATGAGCGGGCGGCGATTAGCAATGCTGATGCTCTTGTTGACCGGGGGTTTCTGCGTTCGTGCGCAAACGAGGGCGATAACCGCTTCGGACGCGAAAAATCACATTGGAGAAATAACGACTGTCTGCGGCCAAGTTGCAAGCAGCCGTTATGCTAACGCGAGTAAGGGGCAGCCTACATTTCTGAATCTTGATAAACGATACCCCAACCAAATCTTTACAGCTGTTATTTGGGGTAGTAATCGCGCGAAGTTCGGCTCGCCCGAAAATAAATATCGAGATAAGCATATCTGCGCGACGGGCAAGATCACGGAATATCGGGGCGAGCCGGAAATGATTATTTCGGATCCCGCACAGATACAGGCGGGTTCTATGCAGAGCAGTGAATCAACAACACCATCCGACTCCATACCGGCGGGGGCCACGGCGGAATGTCGGGACGGAAGTTATAGTTTCAGCCAGCATCGAAGCGGAACCTGCTCGCACCATGGCGGGGTCAGTAGATGGTTGGAGCAATAAACGGTCGCTCATCGTTGGCACGTCCGCTTTACGGCGCGCGGTACGGAACTAAGGAGAAACTAGATTCCATGAACAGTCCAATGCCGTTTTTCAATCCCGGACAGCTCTATCGGAGATTCGACTTACATCAGGAGTTCGGGGGCCAGCGTCGAGGTGGTATAAGCACACCCGCGAAAGCTCCGTTTGTCATGCTTATTACGGGCGATTCAGGAAAACGGCATGGATATGTCGACGAGTGGACGGAAGAAGGGTTGTTTCTGTATACGGGCGAAGGTCAGCATGGTGATATGACGTTCAGTAAGGGCAATCTAGCAGTACGCGATCACGCAGAAAACGGAAAGAGTTTATTTCTGTTCGAGCAAGACCGAGATGACAAAAGATATCTTCGATTCATCGGCGAGCTGGAATATGTGCGATATCTTTTCCGAGAAGCGCCGGATACAGCAGGCCATGCTCGCAAGGCGATAGTTTTCGAACTACGACCAGTTGGTACGCTGAGACCAGATTCAGCTGCGGTGTCCGCTGCTCTCGCCGGCGAGGTCGCTCCCAATCGCACGTCTCGTGGAGGCGGATTCGGATCTGTCGAAACGAACCGGAAGGTTGAACGAGCAGCAATCGATTTCGTCAAACGCGAGTACGAAGGGAATCGGTGGACGGTCATATCTGTCGAGGCCGACAAGGTTGGATACGATCTACGGTGCGAGAAGGACGACGAATGTCAGCATATCGAGGTGAAAGGTACACAGGGGCAGGAAGTATGTTTCATCATCACAGCCGCTGAGATTCGCAACGCGATGATCGACCGGCACCACGTGACTTGCGTTGTAACGAGTGCATTGGCCGCCAGACCGGTGATGTACGTTTACTCGAAGCACGAACTCACCGCGAAAATCGAATTAGAACCAATTGCGTTCAGAGCGCGGCTGCGTAGCGCACAGTAATCGTCTCATGCGTTGGATGAATAGCCGATGAGTGCCGACTTTCTGCCACCGTTTTCCAAGATTCAACGGTAACGGGATGGCGAACGTCCACTCTTTTAAGGGACTTACGAAACGTGCCTAGAATTAGTCAAATCTTCGAGCTGAGGAAGACACAGCATGAGTTGGATTTCGTAGACATAAATCCCAACCGTGACATTCCTGTTTACCTCAACCCGTTCGTCTTTGCTTCCCGTTCGGATCCTTTTTCGATTGATGCATCCAGAGTAATAGTTAGCTTTTTTCAGCACAACCTGACGTTAATCAAGGGAGGAAATGTTGATGCCGCTCGCGCTAATTTCCAGCACCTCAACGAACCCAACGAAACGTGCTTGGGCCAATCAAGACATCAGCCGAGAGGGAGGGGCGTCGGTAACGATAACGCAGATGATCTCTTCGACAGCATCGTAAACAGCGAGGCGGTCAAAACTGGCTTGGTGGAACACCTCGAAGACACCGCGATTTTCATTCCGGGGATCAGAAGAGACAAAGTTTCTGATATGACTACGAACATTATTCGCCTGAATTTAATCCACTATACACAACGACAGTGCGCACTGTGGGGTATTCCGCTTGCAGCAGGTGTCCCCTCAGGTTTTTTCTGGGATAGCAACCGCATGAGCTGGCAACAAGAACACACAGATATGCTTGTCATTAGACGCAAGAAAATACTGTTAGTCCCCAAAGGAGTCGTGTCCTACGTGAAGGAATTCGATGCCAGCAAATTCCATCGGCATCACGCTCTCGTATTTCTTCAGGAAGATCATCTGAGGCGCAACACGAACTTAGTACAAGTCCGGCACAGAAGGGACGGCTCTTCTGGTCCCCCGTTTGTGACTAAAAAGGACCTAATTCGGCAAGAGCTGCCCGACGAAAAAGAATTGCTGGCGAATTTCGCTACGAAACACCCTGCTATTTTTGCAGACTTTAGAAAGAGTGCGGCTGCCAAAGTTGAGTCGTTGCCCAACGCGGAGTTCGAAGAAATTGACGTTCGCGCATTGAGTGATCATCTAATTTCGAGGCTAAGAGCGGTTCAGGAGGGAAATCAGGAAGCAGGAACTTATCACTCTTTGATGACTGGAATACTTGAGTTCATCTTTTATCCGAACCTAATCAATCCAGTCAAGGAAAGAGAGATCGACGACGGCAGGAAGAGGATTGACATCTCGTTTGATAACGGGGCGCCGACGGAGGGGTTCTTCTACCGGCTGCAACACGCGTTTGGTATACCCTGTCCCTATATTTTCTTCGAATGCAAGAATTACAGTGAAGACGTGGCGAATCCCGAACTGGACCAGATGACCGGCAGATTTTCCCCAAACAGAGGGAGATTCGGCGTCATCGTTTGTAGGAGCATCGAAGATGAAGCTCTGTTCCTTCAGCGTTGTGCAGATTCTTACAAGGCCCAACGGGGCCTCGTCGTTCCTTTTACCGACGCCGACATCATTGAAATTCTAGAGCAGAAAAAACTTGGAATAACGCACTACGAAGACGATATTCTCTCAGACAAAGCGCGCGACGTAATGAACCTCTAAAATATGTGATCCGCGCCGGTCCCACGCGACCCGCGTCGAGGCGAGTCTTCCCTCCCTTCTCATAAAACAGCAACGTGCCCGAATCAGCCGGGGGTGGTCCCTTTTTGCCGTCCCTATCCGCTATCCCGGCAATTTGTTGTTG
>JASHRI010000284.1 GCA_030037435.1 Candidatus Acidiferrales bacterium
GGCCTGCTCGTCCCAAACGCCTGCAAACTGAAGACCGGACCAATTGGCCGCGGGCGAGCCGGCAACGATGCCAACGAAATCGTCGGGAAAACGCTGCGCTTCCATCAAAGCTTCGCGGCCGCCATCGGAGCATCCCACGAAATAAGACCGCGCGGCGGCTTTTCCGTAGAAGGCCTGAATGATGGCTCGGGCTTGCACGGATGTTTCGTGAACGGCGCGATAGCCGAAGTCGATCACTTTTTCGGGATGGCCGATGGCCCAGGCGGCGTCGAACGACGGGCCGTGGCCGTCGTCGGTAGCTGCCGCGGCGTATCCGCGGAGCAGCGGAGTGGTCATGGCGGCAAGCGGAATCGTGCCGGCATATCCGCCGTTGCCGACCTGTTCGAACTTTCCATTCCAGCCGGAGACGGGCAGCCATACCTCAAACTTGATTTCGGAGTCGCTCGTGGGCTTGGCGACGCCGGAGACGCGGCAGAACGCAGGAAGGGGAGCAGCCGGCACAACTTGTCCTGGGGTAGCGGGCGGCTTGTACGTGCCAGTCGCGACGCTGGTGGCGGACGTAACCGTGGCGTTCTTCAACGCGACAGAGGTGAGGCTCTCGCACGATTGCTGCGCGCGGGCTGGTGCGGCGAAGCAGGCGAGCCCGAAGGCGACAGCGGCAGCAAATCCAAGCGCGACGCGATGACTCATGGTTCGACTCCTGAGCGGTACAAAAAGCTGAGTTGTTTTCGTTGACCGCAAATGGCGATGAATCGCGGAAGAGTATGTGACGGACCGCGAAATCGGTCAAACGGATTCAACGCCGATATGCGAGTTAGCGCAGCCTTCCACTCTGTGCTTGTTGCATTGGCATGGCCCACTGTAAATTGGCGTGACGCCTGGAAGACGCGCGCGAACTGAACATGTCGGCGAAAAAACGAAAAATCCGGAAACGGCGGCGAAAAGGGGCAAGGAAACAGGGCACGGTGCCGCGGGCGCGCATTGCGATGACTGCACGGGACCGCGCCGCGGGGAATTGGTTCGCCAAGCTGGTGGCGCTGCAAGCGCGGTTGCGCGCTCCGAACGGCTGTCCCTGGGACCGCGAGCAGACTCACGACTCACTGCGGAAATTCCTGATCGAAGAAGCCTATGAAGTGCTCGACGCGATGGATTCCGGCGACCGGCGGAAACTTGCCGGCGAGCTCGGCGACTTGCTGCTACAGGTGGTGTTTCACGGGATATTGGCGGAAGAAGCGGGGGAGTTTTCGATTACGGATGTCATCGAGTCGGTCCATTCGAAGATGGTTCGGCGGCATCCGCATGTTTTCGGCAGCGCGAAGGCGGCAACGTCGGCTGCCGTGCTGAAAAACTGGGAGCAAATCAAAGCAGAAGAGCGCGCGGCAGAGAAGCGCGGAGATGGCTCTGCGACAAACCCTGAAACGGCGGAGTCGATTCTCGCCGGAGTGCCCAACTCGTTGCCCGGCGTGCTGGAGGCGTATCAGCTGACGAGACGCGCATCGCATATTGGATTCGATTGGGAGAGCCTTGCCGGGGTGCTCGAAAAGCTCGACGAAGAGCGGCGCGAAATCCAGGCGGTGCTTCCAGATGCGGCGCTGGAACCGCGCGATGGGGCTCGGGTGAAGGCCAAAAGCGCGACTCCGCAGTTGGAAGAGGAAGTGGGAGACCTGCTATTTGCGGGCGTTAACGTGGCGCGGTTTCTGGGCGTTGATCCCGAAATTGCGCTGAAGAAGGCAAATCGCAAATTCAAGAAGCGGTTTCAATGGATGGAAGCCGCGGCGGTGGGCGAAGGAAAGCGACTTGGGGATTTGTCTCGCGCGCGCATGGAAGACCTGTGGGATAAGTCGAAAGAGCAGGATGGAAGGAAATGACCCGCGTGAGAAAAAGCACCGGTTGTGCGGTATGAGCGCGATTTATGCCGGCGGCAATAATTATAAATTGGACGCAAGGGCTCTCGGCGCGTCTAATGGACGCACGGAGGCAAATGAATTCATGGGAATGCCGCGGGAAGAGAAGCTGTGGTCGTCACCGGAGCATGCACGCAAATATCTGGCGCGCGCGGATGCGCTTCCGCGTCGCACGGAAGGCGAAGCCACGCTGCTCGAGTTCGTTCCGGCAGGCGTGACGCGGGTGCTCGATCTGGGAACCGGAGCGGGAAGGTTGATCGGTCTGATGGAAACGGTGCGGCCGCGAGCGGAATTCGTGGGCCTGGATTTTTCGCCGACGATGTTCGAGGCGTTTGACAAAAGATTTGTGGGCGATCCACGCGTTTCGAGGGTGGCGCATGATTTCGCGAAGAAACTGCCCGCGATGGGCTGGTTTGACTGCGTGATTTCGAGCTTCGCGATTCATCACCTCGCGCACGAACGGAAACGGAGCCTTTACGCGGAAATCTTCGAGCTGCTGGCGCCCGGTGGGATTTTCTATAACCTCGAGCATGTTTCGTCTCCCACGGAGGCGCTGCACGATGAGTTTCTGCAGGCTATTGGAATGTCGCGCGAGGATGAAGATGCGGAAAACATCCTGCTCGATCTCGACACACAATTGAAATGGCTGCGCGAACTTGGCTTTAAAGCCGTCGATTGCCACTGGAAGTGGCGCGAATTGGCGCTATTTGGCGGAATGAAGCCCGCCAAGGAATCCTGAAGCGGTAGCTGCATGACGCCATCGCCTCCCGACATCGAAATCCGCCCCTGCGGCACGCTCGCCGAATATGAAGACTGCGTTCGCATCGAACATCTCACCTGGGGCGAGGAGATTGCCGTTCCGTCGGCGATGTTCGTGGTGGCGCATCATACCGGCGGACAAGTGATCGCCGCTTTCAAGGGGCACAAAATGGTGGGTTTTACGCTAGCGCTCACTGGAATCCACGGTTCGACCGCGTCAAGTGGCTCGACATCGAAAGACCGGCAATTTTTTTTGCATTCGCACATGACGGCGGTCTTGCCGGAATTTAGGGACCAAGGCGTGGGGCGCCGGCTGAAGCTATTTCAGCGTCAGGACGCGCTCAAGCGGGGAATCGATTTGGTCGAGTGGACGTTCGATCCGCTCGAGATGAAGAATGCGCATTTCAATCTCGTGCGGTTGGGAGCAGTAGTGCGGCGCCTAATTCCGAACTTCTACGGCGTAACGAAAAGCCCTCTGCACGCAGGGCTTCCAACGGACCGATTAGTGGCGGAATGGTGGCTAGGCTCAGAGCGCGTGCAATCGATCTTGGCGGACAATCCGCTTCCGTTGCGCGGGCGCGCCGAACGGATTTCGCTGCCGGCAAATCTCGGAGAGATCAAAGAAGGCGATCGCGAGGCCGGCGCTCGTATTCAGGCCGATGCGCGTGCGCAATTCGAGAAATGGTTCGCGGCGGGATACGTGGCAACGGCGGTTGAGACGAATGGCGCGACCACTGATTATATTGTCGAACCCAACGCAAACGTCGCCGGGTTGCGCCTGCCGGAAATTGCCGAGGACTGAAGGCTCTGAATGAAACTCCGTAAGCTCACGCTCTGCGAAATCCACATGAAGCTCGTCGCGCCGTTTGAAACGAGTTTCGGCACGTCTGACCTGCGCAGGATGCTGCTGGTGGAGGTAGAGGCAGACGGCGTAGCGGGCTGGGGAGAATCGACCGCTGGCGAGACTCCGTTTTATTCCTACGAAACGGTCGAGACGGCGTGGCATATCCTGCGCGATTATCTGTGGCCGATGGTGCGGGGAAGGGAAATCGCAGCGGCGGAAGTGTGGGATTTACTCGCCCCTGTGCGAGGCCACAACATGGCCAAGGCCGCACTCGAAACGGCAATCTGGGATGCCGAAGCGAAACAAAAGAATGTGCCGCTTGCAGAACTACTCGGCGGAACGCTGGAGCAGATCCCGTGCGGCGTCTCGATCGGAATTCAGCCAACGATTGAGGCACTGGTAGCCAAGGTGGAAAAGGAACTCGCCGCGGGATACCAGCGAATCAAAATTAAAATCAAGCCAGGCTGCGACCTCGAACCCGTAAAAGCGCTGCGCGAGCGCTTTCCCAGGATTCGCCTGATGGTCGACGCAAACTCCGCGTACCGGCTGGAGGATGCTCCCCTGCTGAAGCAACTCGACGCCTTCTATCTGATCATGATCGAGCAGCCGCTGGGTTGGGACGACATCTACTCGCACGCGAAACTACAGCGCCAACTCGAAACGCCGATCTGCCTCGACGAATGCATTCACGATACCGAGCACGCCCGCGCCGCGATCGAAACCGGCGCCTGCCGCATCATCAACATCAAACTGGGACGCGTAGGCGGGCACACTCCCGCGCGCCGAATGCACGACCTCTGCCAATCGAAGTCGATTCCGGTGTGGTGCGGCGGCATGCTCGAATCGGGGATTGGCCGCGCGCACAACATTGCCATGTCGTCGCTCTCAAACTTTTCGCTTCCGGGAGACGTGTCCGCCAGCCGCCGCTATTGGCAGGAAGACATCATCGAACCCGAGGTGGAAGTGTCTCGACAGGGAACCATCCGCATCCCGACCGCGCCCGGCATCGGCTACGCGCCTCGGATCGACCGCATCGAATCGCTCACGCGCCGTCGCGAGGTCCTCGAATAAAACTTGAGTTCCGCGGCCAGGGAAGTTAGCGACCGATTCGCGACGCCTCTGGCGAACCGGCCAAGTTCATTTCGGCTGGCGCTCGTGCTGTGCACGATGCTGTTGATCTGGTCGGTCAACTACATCGTCGGCAAAATCACGCTGCGGCATTTGGACGCTTTCACGCTAGTATCGTTCCGTTTTCAAGTAGCCGCGGTGGTGGCACTGACGATCTACGCCACGCGCCGAAAGCACACCCCACTGCGCGCGCGCGATCTTTGGCCGTTTATCTATCTGGGCTTCTTCGGAATTTTCATTAATCAAGGTTGTTTCACGGTCGGTTTGAGCTTCACCACTTCGGAGCATTCGGTAGTGATCATTTCGCTGGCGCCGATTTTCGTTCTGCTGCTGGCGTGCGCGTTGAAACTCGAAAAAATCACGATCGCAAAAATCATGGGCATGGCCATTTCGATCGCCGGCGTTTTGATCCTGGAAGCCGAGCACGGATCGTCGCTTCACTCTCCGCTGCTATTGGGAGACGTGATCACATTCGGAGGAATCACAGGCTTCGCGTTCTACACGGTACTCGGCAAAAGGGTGGCGGAGGCATACGACGCGGTCTCGATGACCACGTTCAATATCGTGGTGGCGGCGATCCTGTTTTTGCCGCTGGCGGTGCGCCAGGAACGTCATCTCAGCTGGCATGCCGTGGGATGGGTAGGCTGGGCCGGGCTGCTCTATATGGCGGGTCTCAGTTCGACGGCGGCCTACATGATGTTCTATTGGATCCTGCGCTACATGGATGCGTCGCGCGTGGTGGTGATGAACTACTGCCAGCCGGTGATCGTGATTTTGCTTTCGATCCCACTTCTCGGCGAGCGTCCCACGTGGAATCTGATCGCAGGCAGTGCGCTGGTCCTGCTCGGAGTCTATTTGGCGGAAAGAGTGGCAAAGCGTAGAGGTGGCGTGGCCGGAAGCCCCGCGCTTGGCGACTAGGACTCGATCTCAAAGCCGATTTTCGTGCCGATTCTCATCGCAGGCGGCACCTGCATCGTGAAAAAAAACTGGCGCGGCCTAAGCCGCGCCAGTTCGTATCGGATGACAGCGTTGCTTGATTGCCCTGCCGAACGCCTACTTCTGGGCCATTTCGATGTCGATCAAAATGCTGACTTCGTCGCCAACCATGCCGGGATCGGCTGAAACGCCGTAGTCCTGGCGACTGATTTTCAAGGTTGCAGCCGCGCCGCGGCGCATGCCGCCCATGGCCTTGACCGGTTTCGAGAGGTTGCTCACGTCCAGCGTGACTTCCTTCGTAACGCCGCGAATGGTCAGATTCCCGGTCACCTTATACGCGTCGTCACCGCTCGACTCGACTTTCGTCGACTTAAACGTGATGGTTGGATACATCGCGGCATTCAGGAAGTGCTCGCTCTTCAAATCGTTGTCGCGCATCGTGACGCGAGTGTTGATGGAATCCACAGGGATCGTCACGTCGACCGTGGACTTCGACATGTCGGAATCGTCGAGCGTGACCGTTCCGGTCACATGGGTAAATTCGCCCTGCACGTTGGAAATGCCCAAATGCCGTACGATGAACTGCGCGTTTGCGTGATTGGGATCGATCTGCCAGGTTGTCGTCTCTGCCACTGCGGGAACCGCCAGCGCTGCCGCCAACCCAAGAGCCAGAAGCCACTTCGTCATCTGCCGCCTCCTTATAAATTCGGGGACTGGGCCTTGATCGCCCCGCAATGGCCGGTAAGACGCGCTAGGGCCGCGACCGGTTTCGCAAGGATTCCGGGACTTCCACCCCACAGTGAAGCAACCCGGGCCGCCGGAAGTATATACCGGACGGCACGGAGATCAACAGCAGGAAAGGATTCTCCGGGCACCATGATCGAGCGAATTCACACCCGCACCCGTCTCTGCGTTGACACTCCTCGGAGTGCATGCTAGGTTCCGCGACGATCATGGTTGAAACTGCTCATCGCAAAGCGAAACGCATCGCCGTGATTCCCGGCGACGGCATCGGAAAAGAAGTGATTCCCCAGGCTGTAAAGGTGATGAAAGCGGCTGCGGCAGCCAGCGGCCTGGAAATCGCATTGACCGAGTTCGATTGGGGAGCCGACCGGTACCTGCGCGACGGCACCACCTTGCCGGCCGATGCGCCGGAAATGTTCCACCGCGAGTTCGACGCGATCCTGCTCGGCGCGCTGGGCGATCCGCGCGTACCGGACAATCGCCATGGCGCGGACATCCTGCTGGGCCTGCGTTTCAAGCTCGATCTATACGTCAACCAACGGCCATGCGTGCTGTTTGATCGCAAACTGACGCCGCTCAAAGACCGTTCCGAACAGGACGTCAACTTCGTGGTATTCCGCGAAAACACCGAGGGGCTTTACGTAGGCATGGGAGGATTTTTCAAGAAGGGAACAACGGACGAAATTGCAACCCAGGAGGACATCAATACGCGCAAAGGAGTGGAGCGCATCCTGCGCTATGCCTTCGACTACGCGCGCCAGCATGGCAATCGGCGTGTTTGCATGAGCGACAAGGCGAACGCTCTCGCCTTTGGCCACGACCTTTGGCAGCGCGCGTTTGCCGATGTGCGGCGCGACTACCCCGAGATCGAGTCGAGCCACATGTACATCGACAACCTGTTGCTGCAAATGGTGCGGGATCCATCGCAATTTCAAGTGATCGTCACCTGTAATTTGTTTGGCGATATTGCCAGTGACGTGGGCGCGCAGCTCTCGGGTGGACTCGGCCTTGCCCCCTCGGGCAACATTCATCCGGGGCGGGTGTCGATGTTCGAGCCGGTGCA
>JASHRI010000285.1 GCA_030037435.1 Candidatus Acidiferrales bacterium
TCTGCGCACGGGCCGTACAGAGCGAGATCGTGAGCAGCGCCACGAGAATCGCTGCGATCCTATTCAGTTTCATTCGGAGCTCCCGGTCCGCGACTACTTCGTTTCCGCTGCGGGGTGGCCGATGATCTTGCCGTCTGGACCCGTAACCGAAACTTCCAGGCCACCGGACTGCCCGTCACGCAGCGGATTCACGATGATCGTGACTTTGTCGCCGGGATTCAGGCTTCCTGGTTTCCAGCCCTTGCGCATTAACTCAACCGGCGCGCCCATTTCGACGCCCCACTCGACCGGCGCGGCTTGCGGATTCTTGGAATCGGGCACGAGCACCTGAATCCAGCAATGAGGATTGGTCCATTGAAATTCCTTCACTGTGCCGACGAGGGTTACTTGCTTGCTGGTGTCGAACATGGCGCGGGAATGATGGGCCGGGGTCGGACCGGCGATGAGCATCGCGCCGGCGACGATTAGCGCAGCGAGCGCTGTTTTCACGCTGATCCCCTGTCCCCACCCTGTCACAATCGCAATTTTTCGTTCCGGCTACAGTTGCACGAAAGCGTAGCCCGGCTAGGTCTGGGTGTCAACTTAGCGCAGCGAGGCGAGCAAGGAATTGGCCAGGCGCGAGATATCGGAAATACCACGGCAAAAGCCGACATGGACTGTCGCAGCGCGAGCTCGGTGCTGGTCGGCTTATTCGCCCATAGCAGCTGCGAACCAAAAGAAGAGGGCTCCCAGAGAGCAGATTGCGGCGAACCAGCGCAATGTGCTCGGCCGCCATAGACCACCGAGTGAGGACACGACAGCAGAAAGCGAAAGTAGCCAACCCCATAGATAGATCTTCAGCAGTCGCGGATCGCCGTAGGGGAAGCCACCAATTTGGCGTGCGTACAGGGCGGATGATAATGCCAGAAGGGCGGATGCGGTGGCGAGAGCGAAGCCGATCAACGACAAATTGGAGGACAAGGTTCGCGGATGGGGGCGTCTCGACCACAGTGCCCATCCCCAGATGAGCGCCACCGGCACCGCGATGAAAACAAACCCTTCAACCAGAATTTTGAGCGCGGTGTCTAGAATCTTCATAGGTCTCTCAAGTGGCGCTAATGCGCGCGGTGATACTGCTTCGAAGCCGCGAGTTCTTTGCGCGTGATGAATTCGAGGAGCGCGGGAACTCCTTTGCGGGTCTGCTCGATGCCGCGGTGGATCGCGGGAACGATTTCGTTCGGTTGCGTGACGCGTTCTCCATATCCGCCGAAGGCGCGAGCCATGGCGGCGTAATCTCCCGAGATATCGGTGGCGCGGTATCTTTCGGTCGAAACAGGCATCACGGGAATTTCCATCGCCATGCTGAAATTGTTGAGCAGGACCGAGAGGATGGGGATTCGCTCGCGGACCGCGGTCTCGAAATCCATGCCGGTGAAGCCGATAGCCGCGTCGCCCCACACGTTGACGCAGAGCTTGTCGGGGCACGCGAGCTTCGCGCCCATCGCAAGGCCTAGGCCATAGCCTAGCTGCGTGGTCTTGCCCCAGCCGATGTAGGTCAACGGCTCGGTGCTGACCCAGAATGGCGCGAGCTGGTCGCGCGGGCTGCCTGCATCGTGAGTGATGATCGTATTGGCGACGTCGACCGTCTGCTGCAAATCGCGCAGGACACGATAGGGCGTCAGCGGCGTCTCGTCGGAAGACATTCGGGGCGCCCATTCGTCGAGCCACGCCTTGCGAACGCTGGCGATTTCCGCGGCCACGGGCCAAGGCTGTCGGCGCGGCGAACGCAACAAGCGTTCCACTTCCGCGCAGAGCGCGGCCAGGGTGAGCTGCGCATCGCCAATCAGCCCTATTTCGGCGCGCACGTCTTTGTTCAAATGATTCGGGTCGAGTGTGGCGTGTATGAATCTCTTGCCCGGCGGCATGGCGATGCCGAAGGTCGTCTCCGTGAAACTGCAGCCGACACCGAAGATCCAGTCTGCGCGTTCGAGAAAATACGGCACGGCCGGCGGGAAAGTGTTGCCGCCCGCTCCGAGCGATAGCGGATGATTTTCGGGAAATGCGCTCTTGCCTTGCAGGCTGGTGGCGACCGGCGCACCAAGTATCTCGGCAAGACGGCGCAACTCGCTCCACGCCCGCGCCCAATGCACGCCCTGGCCCGCGTAGATCACGGGATTTTTCGCTTCTACCAAAGTGGCGGCGGCGCGGCGCACATCCGTAAGATCGGGGCCGTAGCGCGTCCCGATGGCTGGCTCGTATACCAGCGAGCCCGAAAATTCCTCGGCGAAAAGATCCATCGGAATTTCAATAAGCGCCGGGCCGCCGCGCCCATTGCGCAGCCGCGAGAAGGCGCGTCTAAAAATATTGGGAATTTCGGCGGGCGAAAGGATTGGCTCCGCAGACTTTGTCACAGTAGCCATGCTCGTGACCGAATTGAAATTCGGATCGACGTGCATCCGCCGCCGCGGATAGCCCATCGGCAGCACCAAAATCGGAATGGACTCGCTGTAGGCCTGCGCCACCCCGCCGAATGAATTCTCGGAACCTGGTCCATGCTGCATCGCGAAAGCGCCGATGCGGCGTCCGCTGGTAAGGCGCGAGATTGCATCGGCCATGTGCAAACCGACGCGCTCCTGGCGGACGATCAGGGGCCGGATTCCCGCACAGGCAGCGGATTCGAGGACGTGGTTCACCGGATAGCCGATGAGGATCTCAACGCCTTCGCGCTTCAGAATTTCGGCGATCGCTTCCCCAACCTTCACTGCGCGCCTCCCTATCCGCCCAGCAACCGAGGCTTAGGCGATGGAGCAGTATGCAAGCTTTCGCTTGTCAAGAAAAGGCGGATCGGCACTAAAATGAGCGGCAATGACCCGAAACCAACGGAGAGTCTCATCACCACGCGCGGTGAACATTGCCGACCTGCGGCGTATCGCGCAACGGCGGCTGCCGCGAGCCGTGTTCGATTACGTGGATGGCGGCGCGGAGGGGGAAATTACGCTGCGCGAGAATTGCCGCGCATTCGAGGAGGTGGTGTTCCGTCCGCGCAACGCGATGGCGATTCCGAGCTGCGACCTGCGCGCTACGGTGCTGGGCAGCGAACTTTCGATGCCGGTGCTGCTGGCGCCGGTGGGATTCACGCGCATTTTGCACCCGCAGGGCGAACCAGGCGCTGCTTGTGCCGCATCGCGGGTGGGCGTGGGATATGTGCTCTCGACGATTTCAGGATACTCGCTCGAAGACGTGGCAAGCGCTTCGGCCGGGCCGCGGTGGTATCAGCTTTACCTGGTGGGCGGACGCGACGCCGCGGAGACGGCGATTGAGCGCGCCTGGCGGGCGGGATTCACGGTGCTCGCCATAACCATCGATACCGGAACATTCGGCAATCGCGAACGCGACACGCGAAGCGGCGCGGGGGTGCTGGTGGGCCACAATATGCTTGCAAAAATCCGCTACCTGCCGCAATTGCTAGCGCGGCCCAGTTGGCTCGCGGGATTTGTAATCGATGGAGGGATGTTGAAGCTGCCGAACGTAATCGTGCCACACCGAGGCCCGATGCCGCTTTACGAAACGCATCAGGCGCTGAGCCGCTCGGTGGTCACATGGGAGGATCTGCGCTGGCTGCGAAAATCGTGGCCGGGCGCGATTGTGGTGAAGGGCGTGCTGACCGGCGACGACGCACGCAGATCGCTCGACGAGGGAGCGGCTGGCGTGGTGGTGTCAAATCACGGTGGACGCCAGCTCGATGGCGTGTCCGCTACGCTGCGCGCGCTGCCCGAGGTCGTCGAGGCCGTGAAGGGACGCGGCGAGGTGCTGATGGATGGCGGCATCCGGCGCGGCGGCGATATTGCTAAGGCATTGTGCCTGGGTGCGCGCGCGGTGCTAGTGGGACGTGCGTATGCGTATGGACTGGGCGCGGCGGGAGAAGCGGGCGTCTATAGGGCGCTCGAGATTCTGCGAGCCGATCTGGAGCGAACGCTGAAACTGCTGGGTTGCGCGTCGATTGGGGAACTGAATCGGTCGTACGTGGACGTTCCGGCGAGTTGGCGAATGAGCGCCTGCTAAACCTGCTGAGTTTTACTGGGACTCCGAATTTCCGAAGAGCGCTTGGGGTTCCACCATTTTGCCGGGATTCATGCGGTTGTCGGGATCGAGCGCGCGCTTGATGGCGCTCATAACGCCGAGCGCCGCGCCGTGCTCCACGGGAAGATATTTTTTCCGTCCCGCGCCGATGCCGTGTTCGCCAGTCGAAGTGCCTCCCATTTCGAGCGCTCGCCGGATAATTTTTTCTTCGAGGCGCAGCGCCTCGGCATGCTCCGCCGGGTTCAACGGATCGAGCATATAAGACATGTGGAAATTGCCGTCGCCCACGTGGCCGACGATCGGCGCGGGAAAAGAGGCGCTGGCGAGATCTTTTTTCGACTCGACGATGCAATCGGCAAGGCGCGAAATCGGAACGCAGATATCTGTGGTGAACATTTTCCCGCCGGGGCGCATCGCGAGATTCGCGAAATAAGCTTCGTGGCGCATTTTCCAGAGCGTCTCGCGCTCCTCAGGCGTAGTGAACCACTGAAAGCCGCTGCTGTGATGTTCTTCTACAATCTTCTTCACGGTCTCCGCTTGTTCGTTGACGCCGCGCAGAGTGTCTCCGTGAAATTCGAAAAATAGAAGTGGCGCGACCGGATAATTCGTTTTCGAATAACGGTTGCAGGCGTCGATTTGTGCTTCGTCCATCAGTTCGATGCGCGCCACAGGCACGCCGAGCTGTATCGTTTCAATGGCGGCTTCGACCGCATCGCGGATGGTGGCGAATGTGGCGCTGGCTGCGGCCACGGCCTCTGGCAATGGGTGCAGACGCAATGTGACTTCGGTGATCACCCCCAGCGTTCCCTCGGCGCCGACGAATAGATGCGTCAGATCGTAGCCAGCGGCCGATTTGCGGGCGCGCGAGCCGGTATGGATCACCGAGCCGTCGGCCAGGACGACGGTAAGCGCCAGCACGTTCTCCCGCATCGTGCCATAGCGGACGGCGGTGGTGCCCGATGCGCGAGTGGAGGTCATGCCACCGATGGTAGCGTCGGCGCCGGGGTCGATGAAGAAGGTGAAGCCGGTATTTTCGAGAGCTTTATTGAGTTGCTTGCGCGGCACGCCCGCTTGGACAGTCACCTGCAAATCTTCCGGGCTGATGTGCAGGATCTTGTTCATTTCGCGCATGTCGATGGTGATGCCGCCGTGAATCGCGTTCACTTGCGCTTCCATCGAAGTGCCGGCGCCAAACGGAATCACGGGCACTTGATACTTCGCGCTGATTTTCAGAATGGCGCAGACTTCTTCGGTTGACTGCGGGAAGCAAACCGCATCGGGCAGCGCGGGAGTGTGATATGACTCGCCGTGGCTGTGATGTTCTCGCACGGATTCGGCCGTGGAGACCCGGCGGTCGAGCAGCGACTGCAGCGCGACGATAGCCTGCTCCATGCGTTCGCTGATCGGTGAAGTGAGTTTCGTAGTGGCCACCTTGGGCTCGAGTCCGGCCGCGCATTCCAGCGGCGCGGATTCAAATCAATATAGCATCGCCGTCACCGGAGGAATGCTCGGCTATGGATGCACGGTGACGTCGTAATACTGCACCGAACCGTCGCCCGCCAGAGCGGGATCGATTCGCACCACTTGAAATGTGCGTCCCTGCAAATCACCGACGGTGCGGCCGAGAATGTCGTGCGTCTGGCGCTCCAGCTCGGGAGTCGATTTGGCGGCACGCTGGGCGGGCGGAAGAGCATCAGCCTCCAGGCGATAGATTCGCGTGTGGCTGCCAGCGTCTTCGGAGACGAGCTCGATGCGCGTGTTATCGATCGTGGTGGAGGGCGGCTGATCGTGAAACCAGTGTCGCGGGGTGGCCAGCACGAACAGCACGATGACGGCGACCATCACGTCGTACTGCCAGGTCATGCGCTCGTAGGACCAAAAGATCGTGCGGACGATGCCTCGCCACAGGGTGCGCATCTCAGTGGGCGCCGGTCCCATTGACGACCATGCCGTCGCGCATGTGCAGCACGCGATTGCCGTAAGTAGCGGCATCGGGATTGTGCGTGATCATCACGATGGTCTGGCCGAGATCCTTATTAAGCTGCCGCAGCAGAGCCAGCACGGACTCTGAGCTTTTCGTGTCCAGATTTCCGGTGGGCTCGTCGGCCAGGACGATTTTCGGTTCGCTGATGATCGCCCGCGCCAGAGCCACGCGCTGCTGTTCGCCCCCAGAGAGCTCGGATGGTTTGTGCCGCAGACGGCCACTGAGGCCGAGCAACTGTGCGACGGCCTCGAAGCGATGAGGATCGAAGCCATTGTCGTGAAGGTGCTGCGCGAGAGCGATGTTGTGGTAGGCGTCGAGCGTGGGCAAAAGGTTGAATCGCTGAAAAACGAAGCCCACCTTGTGGCGGCGCAGCAGCGTGCGCGCGGAGTCGTTCATTTTGGTCAAGTCGTTGCCGTCGAGCAGCACGCGTCCGCTGGTGGCCTGCGCGAGGCCGCCGATCACGTGCAAAAGGGTCGATTTCCCACAGCCGGAAGGGCCCATGATGGACACGAACTCGCCGGGCATCACTTCGATGCTGACGCCGTGCAAGGCCGTCACTTCCACCTTGCCGGTGCGATAGACCTTCCACACGTTTTCGGTCTTGAGTATTGGCTCCAAAGACGTTCCCCAAGTGCGCGTCCGTCGCCCGCGGACGAAACATTTTAGTCGGCTTTTCTTTATCTGCCTAGAGCAGTTGCGGCAGGTCTAAATCTTGTAGGAGCTACTCGTAGGCCAGAGCTTCCACGGGATCGCGGCGGCTTGCGAGCCATGCGGGATAGCATGCGCCGAGCAATCCACCCGCGAGCGCGATGATGCCGGCGATCAGCATCCATTTCCAGGTGATCAGGATCGTGAGTGAGGGAAACGCCCTGAGGAGAACGAAACGTGCCAGATAGCTGGTTCCGACCCCCGCAACGACGCCTGCGACGCAGAGCAGCGAAGTTTCACTTAGAACGATGCGCACGATGTAGGCCTTGGAGGCGCCAAGCGATTTCAATACGCCGATTTCACGCGTGCGTTCGATGATCGTGGTGTACATCGACAGGAAAATCACCAGAAAGCCGATGGCCACGGCGATGCCGATCATCACGTCGATAAATTGGCTGAGGCCCGGCAAAGTGGACGAAGTCATCAACGAGATGTAATCCTTCAGAGGCCG
>JASHRI010000286.1 GCA_030037435.1 Candidatus Acidiferrales bacterium
ACCGCTGACCAGAGCGATCAGGGAGTCAGACGAATTGCCGGTGACGATGGGCGTATTGCGGCCGAGGCCGAGAGTATCGAAACGGTCGACCCAATCATAATAGTGCGAATCGTCGCTGCCAAACTCGGTGACATTTTTGAATTTCGGGCCAGGAGTCTGGTAAAGCGTCCAGCCTTCCGGGCACTGGCGGCCGGTTGCCTTGGGACCGTTGAGCGGACCTTTGCATTTGCGCCGATCGAAGCTGGCGAGGTGGCCGCTGCCGAGAGCGACCCAGGCGACACCATTGCCGTCGACATCCATGCCGCGCGGCGAAAAGCCCGAGACCGGCGCTCTGGGATCGTCGTACGGCACTTCGTAATACTCAGAGAGTGCGGTTTCCGGAGGATTCGATCCCGGATTGATGCGGACGATTCCGCCTGGAAAGCCGAGCACACTACCCCAAACTGCTCCGTCGGGCGCGACGGCGAGGCCGTAGAACGCGGCGTTGAGACGGGTGTCCTTGGTTGGATCGGACGGCGCGTTCATGGCTGCTGAAGTGCCGAAACTTTCGCCGGCGGCTGTTGTCGCCACGCCCTGCTCGCCCTCGACGTAGGCGTCGCGCTTGCCGTTTCCATTTGTGTCGAGCACCAGGGCGGTCCAGCCCTGCGATTTGGCCGCGTCGTGAGTCGTGTCCCACATGCGGGTGTTTAGCCAACCGACTACGCCTCCACCACCGCCGCTACTGGTCCAGAGCGTGTTGTTGGCGTCGCTAGCGAAGATAAGGTGGTGGGTGCCGAAACAGGTGTCGATCAACGAGACCTTCTTGGTGGTCGGGTCATACATGGCGAGCTGGCGGCCGGAACGGTCAACGGGAGTGAGCTTCGCCGAGATTAGATCCGAACCCGCTTTGCAGAAGGCCGGATCGTTAGCGGCGCGAATCCGGGAAGTGAACCACAGGCGGCCACGCTCGTCGAACATCGGATTGTGAACCGTGATGTGGCTGTCCCAAATCGCCTCATTGCCCCAAATCGGAGAGGGCTGCATCGGCTTTGGCTGGCCGGGAGTGTCGGGGTCACGGTAAGGGACGTCCACACGACTGGTGGTGTTGTGCACCGGATCGAGGACGGGCAAGTAGTCGCGGCTTTCCTCGGGCGAGCCGTAGATCAGGCCATAGGCATTGACGCGCGGATCGCGCTTGTCAGTCGAAATCTCGTCGTGGAGATAGGCTTTCGGGTCGGCCCAATCCCATTGGGTGATTACGACGTCGCGCTCGACACCTTGCGGGCGCGGCGGCGTATCGAATGGAAGCTCGCCGTGGGCGATGCGGGTGGTCCAGTCGCCAAAAAGCTGCGTGGCGCGCTGGGGTCCTAATTGCGCGAGGCCCGCGAGCATGATGCCGCCCGCTTGTCCGGACTGCACGCGGCGCAACCAGGCAGCCGCGGGCGTGAGGTCGCTGAACATCGGCGGGATGGTGCGCGTATATTTGTTGCCAAGCTGATGGCAGGATTCGCAGCTATCGGTTTTGATGAGATGAATCCACTCGCCTTGCACTTTGACGTTTGGCGAGATTCCGTTGCCGGTGGGGCCGGTGCCGGGAAAATCACTTTTGGGCGGGACTTCGAGAAGGGCGTACCAATAGTTGGCGGGATAGTATTGCGCGGCTGCTGCGCGGTCTGGCGCGACAGTGGGTTGCAGATCCACGAGTTTGCCAGGTTCGGTTTCAACTTTGGGCGAGTCGATCAACCCGTAGCCACGCGCCCAGACGGAGTACTTCGCTTTGGGCAAGTCGGGAATTACGTAGCGGCCGCGATCGTCGGTGACAACTTCTTTGATATAGCGCGTCGGCAAATCGGTGGTTTCCGCGATTACCCACACGCCAGCCTCGGACCCATTGCTGCTTGCGACGACGCCACCGATATCGTCGGAATCGATTTGGACTGCAGCGCGCTGCTGCGCGCGAAGATCAAAGCGAGGCGCGGTTAGATACACCGCGGCGGCAATGGAGATCGCAATGCCCACGCAAAGAACATTGGGAGTCCGCATGGCGCACCTCCTGGCGCGCGTCTGCGCGACAAACTTGCCCTTTGGGGGCCGGTGAGCAACAACTTATACACTTTTTCAGGCGGAGAACAGAGAAACTTTCGAAGCCTGAGATACCCGATCTAGAAATTTGCGGCGGAGGGTGAGAGGCGAGGCTGGCGCCTCGCCTCGAATCGACTAATCGGCGTGTTGGGCTGCCCTGACGTTAGCGGAGGTTTCGGCCAGTTGGGTCAATTTGGCATCAGCGGCTTTTTCTTCAGCAAGAGTCTGTTCCAAGGGTGCGACCGCGTCTCGAAGTCCAAGTTGCTTTGCCAACGAGACCAGCGACCCGTAGGTTGCGATCTCGTAGTGTTCCACCTGGTTTCCATTGACGATCAAAGCGGCATCCCGAAGGGATGAATCCTCGATGTGCGCCGTCGAATTTTTTGCAGCCTTCATGATTTCATCGAGGATGTCGTTGTCGTTGGTTTTAGGTTCGGCGCCAATCGCGGTGAAAATTCGTTCCAATCTGGCGGATTGTCCGCGAGTTTCGCCCAGGTGGTATTCGAGCGCGCTGCGCAATTCCGACGAATCGGCAGACTGAATCATCGAGGGCAACCCTTTGTTGATCAACTTCTGCCCGCAATCGTACGCGTAACGAAGCTCGACTTCGAATAGTTCGCGCAATGTTTTGATTTTCATTCCCAGCTCCTTTGAACTCTTTCCCCTGCGGGGCAGGCAAAATTCGTCTCCAACCATTCGTACCGAAGTGGCGGACGCCTGTGTCTTGGGTCTTCCGCGTATTTTGCAGGCCTTATTCCCCCAGGCGGCGCGAAGGCCGCAGCCCTACAAGAAAATTGTTCGGCGTCCTAAATGAAGGACCGTATTGGCTACAGACACAGAATGGGATTTTCTGGAGTGAAGCATTAGGAAGTTGTAGCGACTCAAGGAGCAAAGAGATGAAGAGAGGGACGATATTCATTATTGGGACCTTGGCGGTGGCATTCGCTTTCGTGTTTGCCTCAGTAAGCACAACAGCGAATGACGACAAAGACCAAAGTCGACTGCAAAACGCGGGCATGGTGCTGAGTGAAATTTTGAACGTGCCGGACAACGTGCCGCAACAACTACTCGACAAGGCGGATTGCGTAGTGGTGTTTCCGTCCGTGGTGAAGGCGGCATTCGGTGTTGGCGGAAGCTATGGCCGAGGCGCCATGACCTGCCGTCAAGGAGAAGACTTCAACGGCCGGTGGGGCCCTCCGACGATGATGGCGCTCGAAGGTGGCAGCTTCGGCTTTCAAATCGGCGGGCAAGCAACAGACTTTGTCCTGTTGGTGATGAACGATCAGGGCGCGAATGGGATTTTGGCGAGCAAGGTGAAGTTGGGCGCGGACGCGTCCGCAGCCGCAGGTCCAAAGGGACGCGATCTATCGGCCGAGACGGACGCGACGATGCGCGCTGAAATTTTGAGCTATTCGCGAGCACGCGGTGCCTTTGCAGGCGTCTCGCTGGAAGGTTCGACGATCCGCCCGGACAATGGCGCCAACGAGCAGCTGTATGGGCAGAAAATCAGCGCGAAGCAGATCGTATTGAACGGCGCAGTGCAAGTGCCACCCGCGGCTCATGAGTTGGTTTCAACGCTCGATAGCCGGACGCCACACCGACACAGCTAGTTTCCGCCAGAGGCGCGCGATCGATCCGCATTTGCGCAGGTCGCGCGCAATTTGTCCGCGAAGAAATCAAGCAGGCTTTGTCGTCCACACGCGGATGGCTTTCAGCGGGCTCGTGGGACACACGACTTCACAGGCTCCGCAGCCGACGCATTTGTCGTTGACCACGGGGTAGGAGATATACTGCGCCTCGTCCCATGTGATGTGCACCGCATCGTATGGGCATGCGAGCTCGCACGCGTCACATTCCTTTTTGCTGAGAGCGGTGAGGCAGATGTTGTTGTCGACGAGCGCCTCTCCGATGATGTACTTGTTCTTCTGCGCCAAGGGAAGAGCCGTCAGCGCCCCGGTGGGGCAAACCTCGGTGCAGGCGTTGCAAGTTTCCAGACAATACTTGTAGTCCTTGTCGAACTTAATGACGGGCGCGCCAAAACCCGCCAAGCCCGCCTCGCGACCGGTATCCGGATGAATGATTTTGGATGGGCAAGAGTGCACGCAGTTGTTGCAGCGGATGCAGAGGCCGGTGAATCGATCTTCAGGCACGGCGCCCGGGGGACGCAATAGCGTGTCGCTCGCGCGATATCGCGCCGCTCCAGCCCGTCGCGCCAAAAGACCAAGCAGTCCACCCGCCACGCCAGCTGCTCCGGCAAAGAACACGCGCCGGCCGGAATGAAAGTCTCGCGGCTTCGCAGCCGCAGCGAATCTGGTCCACAGCGATTTTCTAGCGAGGAACAGCATGTCCTGAAGTCCACTGAGCGGACAAATGCGAACGCACCATGCCATGCCGAAAACAAATGTGGCTCCGACCAAAACTCCCAAACCAAGGCAGACCAAAAAGACGGAGAACGGGTTCGTAGCCTTGTTGATTGCGAATGGGCTGCTGAAAATGCACAGAGGGTCCATCCACAGCAGGACTGGGTATCCCACCACGGCGCCCGCAAGTGTGAGAATCGCGACGTATCTTCCGACTGGCGGCAACTTGCCCCACCAGCGTGTTTTGCGCAATCCGACGCGCGAGGTGTTTTCGAGCAGAAAGCCAGTGGGGCAGAGGTAGAGACAGAACCATCGCTTCTTGAACGAACTGATGACGGCCACGATCACCGCAAAAATCAAGCCGACGCCGATCGAGCGCGCGGCAATATCCGATGAAAAAGTGACAAATGGACTTACTTGCTGAAGAAATCTCGGGGCGATCGCCCAGGGCAGCACGGGCCAAACCAGCACGATCGCGCCGATGAAGCACGTCAGCTGGATCAGCCGCCGCGGCACGCGCCTGAGAAACGTCATCCCAAATAGGCCCCTTGCTGATGAAGCAGTTCCTGCAGCTTCGCGACGTTTACGTTGCGAGGCTTACACTGATGTTGGATGCACATTGCCGCCGCCAAGCCTGCCGCCTGCCCCGTGACCCAGCAAACCGGAATCAGCCGGGTGATATCGGCAACTTCAAATTCGGCTGAGATGCAGCGCCCCGCGGCGAGAACATTCTCGACCTTTGCGGGAACAAGGCATCCGTAGGGAATCTGAAACTCGGGAGCGTTCGCATAGGCGCCGGAATAGCCGATCACCTCTTTGAACTTCGCGCCGCTGTGAATCTCCTCGTTTGTAAGTTTCTTACATCCATCTAGCAGCCGACTCAACCGCACGCCCAACTGAGGAGCGGTTTCGGTCAAATAGACTTCCTCGTTTCCTGGCTTTCCACGCACCTTTTCTACGTTGGTCCACGTCCCGCGGCGAAGCTTGAGTTCCAAATCGGTCAGGTCCGCGTTGTCGATCGCATCTCCCACGGGCCCTCTCATGTTGAGCCAGTTCACGTGCGGCGCGGGCGTCGAATTTCCCGCGTGGCCGTTGAAGTCGGTCACGCGCCCCTTCGATGGCCGGCCGCCTTCGCTTGGCTTGCCGACTAGGGGCTGCTGTCTAGCAGCTTCCGGGTCTTCCGATCCTCGCCCCGGCGCCATGTCGACTTCATTGATGTTGCCGATCCGGCTGACGAGGCCGATATTGCTTTTCACTTTTTCATACGCCGCTCCCGCCGCGGCGTAAATGTCGCCGTCTCCTGAGCAATCAATCACGATATCGGCGAGAATCGCTTGTCGCCCCGACTTGCTTTCGAAAACTGCGCCCTGTACGGCTCCCTTCGCATCCACAATTGCGTCCACGCCCCAAGTATCCAGGTACGAGGTGATCCCCGAGTCGAGCAGCCAGTCCGCCAGCACGTACTTGAATGCTTCCGCATCGATCGTCGGATAAACAGGAGCTTTGTTGCGGTCAATGATTCCGTACTTCAGCACGTCCAACTTCTTCATGAACTCTTCGCCGATGCCAAAGATCACCTGCTTCCTGTCTCTTGCATAGAGCGGAAAAATTCCCAGCACCAAGCCGCCGGTTGCCAGGCCACCCAGATATCCGTACCTTTCCACGAGCGTGACGTCCACTCCCATACGTTTCGCGGAAAATGCCGCCGCCGTCCCCGCAGGACCACCTCCGACCACCAGGACGCTTGTTTTGTGCAACACCGGCACTTCGCGCCGCGGCTGCGTAACCACGCCGTGCGCCACCGTCGCCGCGTTTCTGCTGTCGCCTTGTACGTGTCCCTGGGGCCCTCCGATCGCGCCGAACCCCGGCCCCTGCCCGCGAGCCGACGGTCGAGTCGTCGCCTGCCCGCCGTCTTGATCGGCTAGCGCCGACGAAACTGGCATCAGCGATCCCGCCGCAAACAATCCCCCCGCGGCGATCGAACGGCGCATCAATTCTCTTCGTGTCAGGTCTTTTGCCATGTTTTCACCACCCCATTGTCAGCCGATCCGAGCCCGCTTTCCAGCTCCGGACCTAGTCGGCGCAATACTATCACTATACCCACGTGCCGGCGCACCCAACTCCCAGCAGGTTGCAACTCCAGCCGGGACCGGCGGGCAGCATCGAGCTTCGAGGAACGGGCCGCGAAGGCCTAAGTTTACTGCGGCACGACGACGGGCTCTAAGGTAGGCGGCAACTCCTGGCCCTACCTGTTAAAACTGACAGGCCCTTCTACTATGAAAATCTGCTAGTTTCTTCCTCCCGACAGGGGAGGCGTGTCACCTCTTCATCCAAGGCAGAAGTTTGTCGGCCCAACCCGGATAGCCGCTTTTTTGACGATCGACCGATTCTGAAAGCGGAGTGGCGTGCTTGTGATTCTGCCTCGCGAGATCCACCGTGCGTTTCTTCTGGTACTGGTGTGGACGTTCATTGGTGTTCACACCGCCGCTGCAGGCCAAACCGCCTTTACTGGTAAGGCCAACGATTGTTTTCGTAACGTTGCTTACCAGACGCGCGCTGAAGTGAAACAGGGTCAGTCCGGGGATGCGGTCAGAACGCCGATTCTTGTGGTGGTCGATCGGCCGCCGTCGTTGTGGCAACAAAATAAGCGATACGTGGTGACTGGCACTTTCGCGCTGTTGGCACAGATGCTGGTGATTCTTGCTTTCCTCTGGCAACGATCGAGGAACAGAAGAATCGAAGCAGAGCTGCGCGAGAGCGAAGAACGCTTCCGCCTTGTTGCCAACAGGGCTCCTGTGATGATCTGGATGTCTGGCCTGGACAAGCTTTGTACCTACTTCAATCAGTCCTGGCTTGACTTCACCGGGCGGCCCCTGGGAGCGGAGTTGGGAAATGGCTGGGCGGAAGGGGTCCACTCCGAAGACTTCGCACGATGCTTGGATACCTATACGAAGGCATTCGATCGACACGAATCCTTCCAGATGGAATATCGGCTCCGCCGCTATGATGGAGAGTATTGCTGGGTCCTTGATAGAGGCGTGCCCAGATTCAACGCAGACGATTCTTTCGCTGGATATATCGGATCGGCCGTTGACATAACATACAAGAAGCAAGCCGAAGAAGCACTTTCGAGAGTGAGTCAGAAGTTGATCGAAGCACATGAGGAAGAGCGCACTTGGATTGCCCGGGAGCTTCACGACGATATCAATCAGCAGATCGCTTTGCTGGCTGTGAATGTTGGGGGGTTAAAGCAATATATTCATCCTTCGGCGAAGAAATTGGGGCTGGAGATCGGGAAAACGAGTAAGCAACTCGAGGAGCTCGGGAACGACGTCCAGGCTCTATCGCACCGCCTGCACTCTTCGAAACTGGAATATCTTGGCCTCGCAGAAGCAGCTGCTGGCTTTTGTAAGGAGCTCTCTGAGCGTCACGACGTCGAGATCGATTTTCGTTCCGCAAATATACCGAGGGGGCTGCCGAGGGAGATCTCTCTTTGCCTGTTTCGTGTCCTGCAAGAGGCCCTACAGAATGCGACCAAGCATAGCGGTTCGCGGCACTTCCAAGTCTCGCTCAGCAATGGACCGCATGAGATACAACTCACGGTGCAGGATTCTGGAATCGGATTTGATCCCGAGGAGACACGGAACGGGCCAGGGCTCGGTCTTACGAGCATGACAGAACGCCTGAAACTCGTAAACGGGACCCTTTCTATCCACTCGCAACCACAACGGGGGACAATGATTTGCGCTCGTGTGCCTCTGGCTCCCCAAGCGAAATCTGCAGCGGCTGGATATTCGATCCAGTGACGCGCCTCGGGGCGAACACAGTGGTCGGCCCCGCAAAGTCGGTTTAAACCTGCAAAATACAACGCCGACTATTCAGGCACCGGGACCAGTCACTGGGCGGCCTCAGTGACGGTTGGCGGGGGCAATGGCCAGTAACCCGTTCGGGCTCGAATGCGATACTTCTTCATTCCTTGAGAGGTGAGCTTTACCGTAATGGCCCGCCAACCGCGATTCGGATTCGGCTGCGGATAGTAGTAGAGACTATAGAGATGGGCCAGATCGTTGCGAACAGCGGTGAACGCGGCTTGTTCCTCTGTCCAATTGCGCGCAAAGTACGCTTCTCCACCGGTCGACAAGCTGATGCGGCCGAACACTTTGGCCGAAAGCGGATCTTGCTGCGCTTGCCTGGTGCTGATCATGTAAACGGACACGCCTTCAGATTGCGCGAGCGCCTCGACGTCCTCGGGGGGCGCGACACTGGCGTCGTCTGGGCCATTCGAAAACACAACGATGACCCTTCGCCCAGTTAGAGCACCTGCATCCCGCAAGGTGAGGAGCATTGCGTCGTAGAGCGCCGCGTCGTCGCCGGCGACTGTGGAGCGAACACCGTGCAGGACCTGTATGCGGTCGGCCGTGAGTGAGGACGCGCGGTACAGATCGCGGCTGTAGGAATAAAAAGCAACGCGGTCGGGCCCCTGCAGGGAACGGACGAAGTCGGCGATGGCGTCTTGCGCAAATACGAAGCCTCGATACATATAGTTGCTCGTGTCGAAGAGAACGAAGATGCTGGCCGCCGCGAGCGGTGGACGTTGACCCTCTCCCGCAGGTCCCGGAGGGGCCGCGGTGGCACCTGGAGCGACCGTCGTTTGCGGTGGTTTGGTTCTACTTGCCTCGATTTCTTTGATGGTTCTCGGGCTGTTGTCGCCTTCAGCGAACATGGCGACCTGCTCCCGGGTTCCATCCTCGGTGACCATGAAGTCTTCCGGCTGCAAAGCAGTAACGTATCTGCCCTTGCGATCAGTTACGGCTACGTTGAGTTGCACCATCTGAACTGTGACGTGAACCGCAGGTGGATTTTGGGGCGCTGGCGATGCCACCAGGTATGTGAGTGAGCCGAGAACCGCTGCGGGCAGCAATAAGAAATGGAAATGATCTTTGAGAGTCATGATCGCCTCTTCAGCCAACCGGGTCGCGAATTCGCGCCGAGCTCTCTGCCACAAGCTTCAGTTGATGGGCGAGAGCGGCTCCGGATCTGCATGTACTTCTGAACCGGAGGCTCGTCTCGCCTGGAACTCACGACCGGTCTCGTGCAGCGCACGATTGAGGGCCGGCCAATCGTCGAAATCGCTGCTGGAAATGGCAGCAACCATGCTGCGCGCGAGCATGGGAGCGAGTTCGTTCAACCTGGCCGGCGAGTAACCCATCTCATCGGCTAGTCGCGCCCAATACAGGTTTGTGGATTCCCATGACTCCGCGAGCAACTCACTCGCATAATCCATCACGGAGGGAAACAGTTTTACGTCGAGCAAATCTTCGCGATAGCTCTGCTCCAAAAATGGGTGCGGGACTCCAAACTCGGCTGAGAGGCGTTCGGGACTGACCTGGTCGGGATCACGCTGGATCAAGGTTTCGAGTTCACTGCCGCCCGGTCCAGCCGCAGCGATTCGGCCGGGAAATTGTCTTTGGAACTTCGCAGTCAGATGGAACGATGCGGCAGGACTAACGAGATCGAGCGCCGCATTAGTATGGCCTTGGCGGAGCGCATCGCTGATGGAATCGATAGTCGCCGGCAACAGCTGGTTTGAGAGTACTTGAAGTACAGCGGCACGGAGGTCGGCATCCTTTGTCGCTCCGGCAATGAGTTCTTCCCCCGTCTCTTGATAAAGAGCCACGGCGTGAAGAGCTTCCGGTGACGTAGACCACCAGCGAGGGACTGTGCTGCCTGTCAGAATATCAGCCGTAACGCCCTGCCAAATCAGCGATTGAACGTTCTTGGGAACGATCAAGTCCTGTTGCATCTCCGCGAGCGTAAAGGGCAAGCCGGCGAGGGAGCCCCAGAGGTGAGTGCCACTCGCAGCCGTCATGCCGACGCCGAATAAACGCGGAGCGAGCCAAGCTTGATCTTTTCCCGACGATTCCAAGGCTAGAAAATCGTGCGAGCGAACCAAAAGCGGAATGTTGTGAAGAATTTGGGATCCGGGAGGCTCGTAGTACGCATAATTTAGCCCCACAAGCGTGTCGCGAAGATAAGGTGTAAGCGCGCCGCATGCATCTTTCCCCGATTGCTCCGCGTTGCTCAACAGTTTCGTTGGATCAGTCTTCATTTCGCGGAGTACGTGTTGATTCGGCTTTTCTCCAGGTGCCCCCTCGGCGCGCTCCGCATTAGTGAACATGGGGCGTGGTCCGCGCGCCTCTTGGAGCCGCGAGGCGACGGCTAGATCGCGGGTCAGATCCACAGCTTTCGGATCTTGCGCCATCTTGTTGAAGTCATCGCCCAATTTGAACAGCGTGTCCAGCGAGACGAGTCTTTGGTCGGCGAGTACTTGGGCTATTTCAGCGGCGATTCTGCCGCGTACCTCCTGGCCATCCGCGGTTGTCTGATCGGGGCCCGCGAGCAGGTCGATAATTCGTTCTTGAGGGAATTGCGCCGTACCGGTGGCCGCGCTCATCAATTCCGCCAGCGACGCGCGGGCAGCATCAAAAAGCTGGGCCGAAGCGGAAGCTTGGCCGAATGGAGTAATCATTCGCTGCCAACTGTCGCTCAGATCGGCGGCACCGATCTGGCCCTGGCGCGCGACAATTTGCCAGAGTCCAATGTTGGCTTCGAAGATTCCCATCGTGTCCTCCCGAAGCAAAGGATCACGGATTCGGTCAATCTTCTGGGTCATCGCGATAAACTTTGCGATCGAGGCGTCATCGAGGCCCGCAAACTCCGAAAAGATCTCGTATTGATCATGCAGTTCCGCGAAATGCGTTATCAGCAGCTTGCCAGTAGCGGCACTCATCCTTTGGTTGGGAGGACGCTTGCGATCGATTTCGGTCAGACTAAGGTACATTTCGAGCGGTCCGTTCTCGGTGTAGGAACGAGACAACGCAAACAATCCTTCAAGTGCCTGCTCAGGGGTGGTCCAGCGATCTGTGGTTTGCGCCCATTCCCGTTGAGTTTTCGAGTGCGATCGCGGGACAAAAGCCTGCTTCCAAACGCCGAGTCCGCCCGGAACGAGCGGCTCGTTGTTGCCATCCAGAGAGAGGCGCGTTACCAAGAGCAAGAGCCTTGCGTCCGGCCGGAAGGAAGAATGCACGGCGTCGTCCGAACGGTCATGGCCATGAAACGCCTCATAGAAGCGGCGCAAATGATCGCCACTGGTCAAGTAGGCGACTTGGGGCTCAGGCGCGCGGGCAATCGCATCGTAGTATTCGGCCAAGCCGCCGGAATCTTTTTGAAGGAGATGAGTAAGGAACGCCGCCGGGCGGTCTGGATCGGCTCCAACCAACTTTGCCCAGACTGCTTCCGCTTGTACCCCGCCTGGGACAGCAACACGCCCGTGCTGCACAGCCAGAGTCGATCCATAAAAGTCAAGAACGGGAGCCAATGGCAGCATTCGCTTGACCCCCAGTGATTCCTTTAAAACGCCTCTCGTCGGTTCGTCCATCTGAGACAGAGCCCAGTAAAGGCGGGCCAGTTCGGGATTGTCGGCCAGGCTATCGATTACGCTCGCGTCTTCGGCGTTTTTCCGGCCCGTCCAATCGCGCTCGGTGTAGATCAGTGGCAGACGAACGGAATGGTACGGCGTGCTAAATGGTTTGTCTTCGAGTAGGGCTGCTTCGACATCGGCCAGGGGGAAACCGGAGTCGACTGTGACAAAGGCTCTTTCGGGGTTGTCGACGTGGATCGCCTGGTTAGAGCCGCATCCTTTGACCAGACGATAACCGAGGACGTTCAACAGTGGCTTCGCTTGTTCGCAAGACGAAAAGCGAATCGTTCCATCCGACCCGGCGAGCGCGGCCAAGTTTTGGGCTTGCGCAAAATACCGTCTGAATAAAATCAGAGCTTCGGCTTGCTTGCCCGAGTCTCGCGCCGGTCCTTCATAACCGTAGGTCTCAACGAAGTGGCCGAACAGTGGGAGCACCTCTTCGGGGCGAACTTCCTGGCTGATGGCGGCCATACGGAGAAAGGAGCGCAGAGGCCCGGGAATGGTGATGTACGTCTGGGCAGCTGAAGGATCGGAAGACTGGTCTGCTGCGGATTGTTGCGAAGAATTCGAAGAAGGCGGCTTCGAGCTGGCGGGGGACGGTTCGCTTCTCGCGACACTCGTCGAAAAGGCGCACCCACAGCAACACAACAGAAGGAAAAGCACAATTCGGCCAAGCGAGAGCTTCATGGCCGCCATTCTCCCTTAGTCCTCGAGCGTGTCGTCCCGGTGCGGAAGGATCGGGTATTCCTTACGGGGCGGAACAGCAGTTGTGCCTGCGAAGACGTCTAGTCTAGGGCTAGACGTACCCGCGGACGTTCGGGCCCAGCTCCAGTAACTGTTGCCAAGGGTAAACCATTCCAGGCCGAATGCCAATACCGTAGTCTCTTGCGGTCAGTCCAGCGAGGCGTTGGTGGACCCGCTAGGACTTGAACCTAGAACCAACAGATTATGAGTCTGCTGCTCTAACCAATTGAGCTACGGGTCCCCACGCGTTCACAGCATACTACAGCACCGAGCCTGCTGATTCCCGCACCAATATCCTGCCAAGTTCAGCTAGTTGAAGGCGCGAAGGAGCGCATGCGCGGGTCTCACCGAGTTACGAATGTGACGAGCATCTCCGTGGTGCGGTACGGCAATTTCTGTGGTATCAATGGCCGGTTGAAGCGGCCCAGAGGTGCGAGGATGAAAAAATCGAAGAAAGACTCGGTGGATCGGCGCACATTTTTGAAAGGCGCGACGGTGGGAGCAGCGGCTCTCGTTGCGAACCCGATTGCATCGCGCGCCGCAGCCCCGCCGGCGCCAACCGAACCTCGAAATGCCGCGGCGCCTTTGCCGCCGAAACCATCGCCAACGGCATTACCAGGCACTCCGGCGAATGCCGGAATTGAAGTGGTCGATCATCCAGGCTCCGACTACATGGTCGACGTGATTAAGGCGCTGGGCTTCGAATACATGTGCGCTAATCCGGGGAATTCTTTTCGCAGCCTGCACGAATCGCTGATCAATTACGGCGGAAACAAGCAACCGGAATTCATTACCTGCTGCCACGAGGAGTCGGCAGTAGGAATGTCGCACGGCTACTTCAAGATCGAGGGCAAGCCGCTGCTGGTGTGCGTTCATGGAACGGTGGGCGTGCAACACGCCGCGATGGCGATCTACGATGCGTATTGCGACCGCGTTCCGGTATTCGTGATCCTGGGGAATTTTACCGATGCGGAAACGCGGGAGAGCCTGGTCAATTGGACGCATAGCGCACAGGATCCGGCACTGCTGATTCGCGATTTTATTAAATGGGACGACCAGCCGGCGACACTACGCACGTTTGGCGAGTCGGCGATGCGCGCATATAAAGTGGCGATGACGCCGCCGACGATGCCTGTCGCGCTGGTGGCCAACACCGATCTGCAAGAGGAACCTCTGGCGGATGACTCGAGTCTGAGTGTGCCGAAGTTGAGCCTAGCGGAGCCGCCACAAGGTGACTCGGGATCGGTGCGAGAAGCGGCGCGGATGCTCGTCGCGGCGGAAAATCCGGTGATCGTTGCAGACCGGGCGGCGCGGACGCCCGCCGGACTCGCGTCGATTATCGAACTGGCGGAAACGCTGCAAGCGGCGGTGGTCGACCGCAACGGGCGCATGAATTTTCCCACGCGACACCCTCTGAGCCAAACCGAACGCAGCGGAACGGTAATTCGCGATGCCGATGTGATCCTCGGGCTCGAGCTGACGGATTTCTTCGGCACGGTGAACTCCTACTATGGACAGGTGAACGTGAGAACACGTTCGCTTATCAAGCCGGACACGAAGCTGGTGAGCATCAATTCAAACGACCTTTATCTGAAGAGCAATTATCAGGATTTTGAGCGCTACCAGCCGGTCGATTTGGCGATGGCGGCGGATGCAGAAGCCACACTTCCGTCATTGATCGAGGAAGTGAAGCGCCAGATGACAGCCGACCGCAAGCGAATGTGCCAGGAACGCGGCCAGAAACTGGGCGCTGCCAACCGAGACGCGCTCGCGGAGGCGCGCGACCTGGCGGCGAACGGCTGGGACGCGAGTCCTATTAGTACGGCGCGGCTCTCGGCGGAGCTGTGGGCGCAAATCAAGGACGAGGACTGGTCTTTGGTTTCGAACTGTCAATTCGTCAGCCGCTGGCCTCTGCGATTGTGGGCGTTTGAAAAGCACTACCACTATATCGGGGGCGAAGGCGGCTATGGGGTCGGTTACGGCGCGCCGGCCTCCGTTGGCGCAGCGCTAGCGAATCGCAAGTATGGCCGCTTGACCGTGAGCATTCAAAACGACGGCGATTTGATGTTCGCCCCCGGCGTATTGTGGACGGCCGCACACCATCACATTCCGATTCTGATCGTGATGCACAACAACCGCGCGTACCACCAGGAAGTGATGGAAGTTCAGATCATGGCGAACCAGCACGAGCGCGGCGTTACGCGAGCAGGCATCGGCACTACGCTAGTCGAGCCAGCGATCGACTATACGAAGCTCGCACAAAGCATGGGCATGCACGCGGAGGGACCGATCGCTGATCCGGCCGATTTGGCAGGGGCGATCCGCAGGGCAATCGCGGTGGTGAAAACCGGCGAGCCAGCGCTCGTGGATGTGTTGACGCAGCCGCGTTGAGGAGGGAGAACCGTGAAAAAGGTTGCGATGACCAAGCGCGGAGCGCTGTTCGCATTGTCGGTTGTGACGATCTGCGGACTCCTGGGGATCGTGCCACGATCGGCACAGGCCCAGACAACCGCCAAGGCCGAGCATGCGGATGCGCAGGCGGCTAGGAACGATTCCGCGTCGGCCGCGAAGATCGAAAATGGCAAGAAGCTGTTTACGAACGACGGATGCTACGAATGCCATGGTCACATGGCGCAGGGTGGCACCGGTCCGCGGCTTGGACCAGACCCAATTCCCTTCTCCGCGTTCTTGCAGTACGTGCGTCATCCTGCGGGCTCGATGCCACCGTTCACGAGCAAAGTGGTGTCAGACGCGGAGTTCGCGGATATCTACGCGTTCATTTCGTCGTTGCCGCAACCGCCGAAGGCAAAGGACATCCCTCTGCTAAATCAGTAGCAGAACGCGATGATCGCCGGCCCGGGCATTGGGTCGATGTGAAGGGATCGCGGAGGGGCCGGAGCCCTGGTAGTTTTTGGTCGGTTGATGTACGGACTCAAGCCCGTAGTCTTCCATCAAAGTTCGCCCTACTGAAGCTACCCCACCGCCTGGGTTTGAGGTTGCGGGCACATTGAGATGTGGTGGAGGTAACGATACTGCAGGAACGGCAATGAAACTCAATTTGATGACGCTGGCGGTGCTGATCATCGGCTTATCGTTCCTTGGCATGCATGCTACGCATCTGCCATGGACCGCATGGCGCATTGCGGGAATAGCGATTGCGGCGCCGGCACTTCTTTTGTTTGTAGCTGCCCGCCTTGAGCTGGGACGCGCCTTCAGCGTACAGGCCAAGGCGACGACGCTGGTAACGACGGGGGTCTACTCGCGCATCCGCAATCCGATTTACGTCTTTGGCTCGTTATTCACACTGGGAATCATCATCTGGACAGGACGGCCGTGGTGGTTGCTGATTCTTGCTGTGCTGATTCCGCTGCAAGTGCTGCGCAGCCGGAAAGAGGAGCGGGTGCTGAAGGAGAAGTTCGGCAGCGCGTATCTCGATTACAAGCAGAAGACCTGGTTCTGACGCGGGTTGGCTGGCGGCAGTTTGACAGTGATTGCGACACTGTGATATTCGCGGCACTACGTGAGGCAATTCGGGTGGGGGAGCAAACATGATTGCAATCCGGTCATTTTGTATCGCCACGATTGTTACCGCGGGGTGTGCGTTCTTCGGAGTCGCTGTGCACGCTTCTCCGAAACCTGCGCAGAAAGCGGCAGTTGCTAATCCGACTCCAGAGCAACTGGATCAAGGCAAACAAACATTTGAGTCAACCTGTTCGACCTGCCATGGGCTGGACGGCGGCGGAGCGATGGGACCGAACATTCAGGGGATTCCCTTTCGGCTCGGCACCGATGCCGTGGCCAACATCATCAAGAATGGGATCAGCAATGGAGGGATGCCGGCATTCGGCGCGACGTTGAGCGCGGCGCAAATACAATCGGTTGTCGACTACTTGCTGTCGCTGACTCGCAAGGATGCCGGACCTGTGAACGGCGATGCAACCAGAGGCAAACAAGTTTATGCCGCGAACGGATGCGCAAATTGCCACATGATCGATGGCGAAGGTGGAGACAGCGGGCCCGAATTGAGCAATGTGGGCGGGGAAAGAGGGCCAAGTTACCTGCGCACTACGTTGCTATATCCAGGCGAGGACCTGCCGCAGGCGCGAGTCTTCCTCGAAAGCGGCGGGCAGCTGGACTTTTTGTATGTCGAAGTGGTCACCAAAGACGGACATACCGTTGACGGAACGCGCGTGGCGGAGGACTCCTTTCACATCGTTCTGAAGGATGCGAACGGAAAATTTCACTCCTTTAGAAAAGAAGATCTGCGGGATCTGAAAAAGGAGCCGGGCAAGAGCTTGATGCCGAGTTTCAAGGGCAAAATTTCTGACGCGGACATCAACGACCTTGTCGCATACCTTGCAAGCTTGAAAGGGGCCCAATGAGATCCGTCAAATATGTCCTCTTTCTCTCCATCCTCTTCCTGTGGCAGCCGGCGCGCAGCGCGGCGCAAAACGTCCCCTACCAGCGAATCGTCCATGCCGATAGCGAGCCGCAAAGCTGGCTTACGTACGGCGGAAATTATGCGTCGCAACGCTATTCACGGCTGAATCAGATCAACAAGGAAAACGTGTCGAGATTAAAGGTAGCCTGGATTTACCAACCGATTCAGCCGGTGTCCAACCTCGAGTCGTCTCCCATCGTGGCCGACGGTGTGATGTACATTACGGAGCCGCCGAGCACCGTGACGGCGCTGGACGTTCGTACCGGGCTGCGGCTTTGGAGTTATTCGCCCAAACTGCCGGAGCACGTTGTCTCGATCGGCCTCTACGCAACGAGCCGCGGGGTAGCGATATTGGGAGACAGCGTGTTCATCGGGACCGCGGACGCACATCTGGTAGCGCTCGACGCGAAAACAGGCGCGGTCCGCTGGAATGTGACTGTAGCCGACAACAAGATGGGTTACGCGATTACGGGACCACCGCTCGCGATCGACGGCAAAGTTCTGATTGGCACGGGCGGCAGCGAAGCGGCAGTGCGCGGCCTGCTGGACGCCTATGATGCAAAAACCGGAAAACGCCTTTGGCGATTGTGGACGGTGCCACGGGTGGGAGAGCCCGGAGCGGACACTTGGGGGCCAGGTGCCGCGCAGAGCGCGGGAGGCACTACCTGGAACAATGGCTCGTATGATCCGAAGTTGAACCTCGTTTACTGGGGTACGGGAAATCCAGCGCCTGACTTCAACGACGACCAACGGCCCGGCGACAATCTGTATACATGCTCTCTGCTGGCCATCGACCCCGACACGGGGAAAATAAAATGGTATTTCCAATTTTCGCCGCACGAGAATCACGACTGGGATTCGGATGAACCGCCGATCCTGTTTGACGCCACGATCGACGGAAAGCCTCGCAAATTGGTAGCGTTTGCAAATCGCAACGCCTTTTATTACGTCTTGGATCGCACGAACGGCCAGTTCATCACCGGCGGTCCTTTTGCCAAAGAAACCTGGGCAAAGGGGCTCGACGCGAAGGGGCGTCCGATCCTCGAACCCAATCAACAACCCACCCTCGGCGCGGGAACGCTTGTGTATCCCAGTATTACGGGTGGCGTCGACTGGACCAGCCCCAGCTATAGCCCGCAAACCGGCCTGTTTTACGTCAGCGTGCATGAGACCGGCGCCTACTACATCAAAGGCACAGGCGAGATTGAGCCTGGAGCGCCGAAAGGGATCGTCGGCGGAGGCGGAATCCGCGCGCTCGTAGGCGATCAGTCGTACGGCGCGATCCGTGCGCTGGAAGCTACAACGGGAAAGCTCAAGTGGCAGTTCAAGCTGCTTACGACTGCATGGGTAGGAACGCTGGCTACGGCAGGAGGCCTGGTGTTTTCCGGCAGCGATGAAGGTAACTTTTTTGCCCTCGATGCCGACACTGGGAAACCGTTGTGGGATTTCTACATGGGCCACTCATTGCGCTCTAATTCGATCTCATATGAGGTGGACGGCAAACAATACATTTTCGAAACGGCCGGCAATGTTTACGTCGCTTTCACGCTGCCTTGAATATTCCGGCTTGCCAAATAGAAACTTTATGCGAAATTTGCGCTGCGAATTCGCGGCGAATGACGTAAAATTTCTGCATGGCCAAGGGATGGGAAAGCAAATCGGTAGAATCGCAGGTGGAAGATTCGAAGGCGAAAGGCAACAACGGGAAGCAGAAAGAACCGCTCACATCAGCCCAGATTGAAGTAAATCGACGCAGAGAAGTACTGCTTCTGTCGAGGGCGCGTGTGCGCGGGGACCTACAGGCTAGCCAGAACCAGCGCTACACCGAACAGCTCAATCGCGCTCTCGCGGACATCGAGGCACAGCTCGCCGCCCTCAGCGATCGGAACTGAACGGCCAAAGGCCGGCGATCGCATTTTCGCGCCTGATAGAATCTTCCAAGGCGGACTCTACGAGTCTGTGTCAAGCAACGTCGATGTCTAGTCGCGCGGCAGATCGGCTTCTGCCTCTTCGATAAAGACGACTCCGACTCCATTTTGATTTTTCTCGCGCATCGGCTCGCAGTGAACCACGTGCGCGCGGAGCGACAGCATAGACGAACTGTCGTGATCTCCCGCTTCAATCACAACATTTAATTCCGATTGCAGCCGCGGCCGGCTGCTCAGGCAAAGATATGCGCCCTGCAGGCTAAGGTCGCGCACAGTGGCCTTTTCTTCAAACGTCCGGCCATCCTCCGATTGACCCGTCACCGTGGCCGCGAAGCGAATCCTGCGCCGCTGGCCAAGGCGGGACTTCGGCAAGACGACGTCCACGCCGCGATCGCTCAAGGTCATCGACATTCCTTCCATCGCCGCCCACGTGGCGGGAAATTCCTGTCGAGCCGCGGACAAAAATCCATCCACAGTGCGGCTTGAGGAGTCCGGGTCGTGATGAAACAAAACCAAATTTCGAACCTTGCAGTCTCGCGCGATTTTCACTCCCTCAAGCCAGCTCGAATGTCCCCAGCCCTTGCGAGTCGACGCTAACTGCTCGGGCGAATACTGTGCGTCGTAGATCAAAACGTCGGTTCCCCTCGCAAGCTCGCGCAGATTGTGATCCATTTCCGCCACGCCGGGCTCGTTGTCGGTAGCATAAACGATCGACCCAGCAGGCATGTCCAGGCGATATGCAAGACAGCCTTGCGGATGATTGAGCCACGCGGTAGTGACGTGCGTGCCTTGAATGTCCCATGAATCGCCGCCGGCGACTTCGCGGAAAGACCGCGAAGCGGTCATCGTGCTCACATCTACGGGGAAATAGGGGCTGGCGAGCTGAGCTTCGAGCACCTGCCGCAGGCTGTTGCGTCCCAAGTGTTTCGACTCAAAGCTATAAAAATAAAATCGGTTTTGAGCTTCAAAGAATGGGTGGAAGAACGGAATCCCCTGAATATGATCCCAGTGGTAGTGAGTAACCAGCACGTGGGCTTCGACACCGCCGGCTTCGTGCCCCTCCGTCCAGCGATTGTTGAGCATTCGCATGCGGTTGCCCAGCATTCGCAGGCCGGTTCCGCAGTCCAACACGAACTGGGTACCATCCGAGGCCTTCAGCTCGAGGCAAGGCGTATTTCCGCCATAGCGCCAGGTATCGCGCTCCAGCGTCGGCGTAGAGCCGCGCACTCCCCAGAAAATCAGCTTCGCACTTTTTTGCGTCATGTATGGACGAATATGACGCTCGACTTCAGGGCTTCCCTGGCCCCAAAACACGCGACGGATGTCATGGTAGGTGGGCGCGGCGATTGAAGTCAATCGTGTTTCTGGCAGCGAAGACCGAAGTTACACACTATTTACGTCTCGTGCTTCGGGTTGCCCGCAGCACTGTCCGGCGAGCGGCCATTACGAGTAAAATCCAGGTCATGCACAGCCATGGGCACGGCGAATCCGCGCACCATCATGACCATGGCCTGGGTGGCGCGGCGACCGGCATTCTGGGAGCAGCCGTGATCGCCACGGTCGTGCTGGTCGTGATTGAGTTGACCGCCGGTTACGCCGCGCATTCGGTCGCGCTGGAAAGCGACGCCGTACACAACCTCACGGACATACCGACGATGGTGATCTCCTGGTTGGCGACGCGCTGGGCTCTCCGCCCGCCGACCCATGAGAAAACTTACGGCTATCATCGCGCGGGAATTCTTGCGGCCTTTGTGAACGCGATCGTGCTCACGCTGGCGGCGTTGTTTCTGATCGGCGAATCCGTCGTACATCTGCGATACCCCGTGCCCGTCAGGACGAGCCTGATGATGGGAGTCGCAGTGATAGCGCTCCTCATCAACGGAGGAATCACGTTAGCGGTCCATTTTGGGCGCCGCGACTTGAATGTCCGCACGGTCTGGATTCACAACTTGGGTGATGCGCTATCCAATGTAGCAATCTTCATCGGCGCCTTGGCCATTCGGTGGACTGGCGCGGACTGGGTGGACTCGGTACTCGGCATCGGCATCGGAGCAGTAGTTCTCTGGACGGGCGCGGGCATTCTTCGCGAAAGCGGCCACATCCTTTTGGAGGGTTTGCCCAGGAACATTCAGCTGGATCAGGTTGCCGGAGCGTTGCTGCGGATCGACCGCGTCGAAGAGGTCCACGATATTCATATCTGGACGCTCGGCACCGATCTCCATGCCCTGTCTTGCCACGTGCGCATCCCCGACATGCACATGGAAGACAGCGAAAGAATTCTCACCCAGATCCGCGAAATCCTGGCCCGCGATTTCCATATCACTCACACCACCATTCAGTTCGAGCGAGCGGGATTACCCGCCAAAGCTGGCCTCTACATGCCGGCGCCTGCGCAGCGTTCAGCTTCGTGACTCTTTTCAGGAAACGCCGGTGGGGAGCCTAGCGGCGGATTCGACGGCCGCGCGAGCGTGGCGCACGTTGGCACCGCGGGCAGAAGTGGGTGCTTCGTCCGGCGACGATGGCATGGCGGATGATAATGCCGCATCGAACACATTTCTTGCCCTGCCGCTGATAGACGCGATGCCGCTGTTGAAACCAGCCGCGCTCGCCCTGCGCATCCACGTAGTCGGAAACCGACGATCCTCTAAACCGAATCGCCTCCGCCAACACATGGCGCATGGCGCGATATAGACGGGTGATTTCGGTGTCGCTCAGCGTCGCGCCGGTCCGCATCGGATGAATTCGGGCGCGCCAAAGACTTTCGTCCGCATAAATGTTGCCCATGCCGCGAAGAAAGTGTTGATCGAGCAGCAGCGCCTTGATGCGAGCATTTCGTGCCCTGACGATCGATCGGAAATTGGTTTCGGAAACCTCGAGAGGGTCCTGGCCCAAGGTGCCCAGCGTTTTTTCTCGCTCCCCATTGGCCAAAATTCGCATGCGGCCGAAGCGCCGCACATCCGTGTAGCGCATTTCGCGGCCATCATCGAGCGCAAGAAAAACATGTGTATGTGGGTCGACGCGAGTCTCCGGGGGACACGTGACGATCCGGCCGGTCATTCCAAGGTGCATCAGCAGCGCGTAGTGCGGCGTTTCGCCACTCGAGGATTCCATCTCGAATACCAGGAACTTCCCATGCCGCCTCACCGCTTCGATGCGGCTGCCCGGCAGCATTCTTTGGACGGCCTCGGGATCATCGATAAAATCGGTCTTGCCCAGTTGAACGTTGAGGATGCGCCGGCCCGGTAGGACGGTTTGCAATCCGCGCACGACGGTTTCGACTTCAGGCAGTTCCGGCATACTCTCCTCAATTTACAAGTCACAAGCTGGCATGGACAACAGCGCCTACTTCCCGTCCGGCACGATGGCAAATACGCGGCAAGGGCCGCCGGATCCGCCCTCGAGCTTGATTGGCGCTGCGATCAAGAATGCTCCCGTTGCCGGCAGTTGGTCCAGATGCGCCAGGTTTTCCAGGTTATAGAGGCCTGCAGGCAAATCGACGTGATGGACCTCGAAGTTCGCCGATGCTCCATAGTCGATGCTGAGCGTGTCGATACCGAGCCCCACCGCGCCGCGGGCCATCAGCACTTTTGCCGACTCCACCGAGAATCCCGGGAAATGCATCACGCCTTTCGAGTCCTGGTTGCGATAGCGCGCTTGATTTGGCCAGCGCGAGGCCCACCCGGTGCGCAGCAATACGATGGACCCCGGCTGAATCCGGCCATGCATTGCCTCCCACTTTGCCACGCGATCTGTGGTCAACCGGTAGTCGGCGTTTTTCACCGCTTCGTCGCGAACATCGATCACCACCGCGGGTCCAAAGAAGTGCGATACCTCGATCTGATCGAGAGTCGTTTCCCCCTGGAAGTGCGACGGTGCATCCATGTGCGTACCGTAGTGTTCGAGAGTCCAGAAGCTGCGCGCGAAATAGCCATCTTTTGCCGGTGTCGCAACTACTTGCGCTTCAAATGTTCGGTCGTCGCCCGGCCACGAAGGCAAGTTGCCGTTGATGGCATAGGTCATATCCACGATCCGGCCAGCGGGAATGCCTGCGGTTCGCGAAGGCGCCGGAGAGGCAATCGCCTTTTTGCGGTCTCCATGATTTTGACGCGGGGCGGCCATCGCTAGGCCAAAAGTTGCGAACGCGGCCAATAGCGGCGCGGCGATAATTCTTCGCATGGGAATACCTCCAAACGAAACTACTTAAGCGAGGTTCATTTCGTCGACCTCTACGGCAGGGGGATGCCTGGCGAAGCCACGATCCCGGCAACGCGCAGGATCTCTGCGTACTCTTCGTCGGTCAGGGGACAAATCGTGAGTCGTGTATTCTTCAGGAATTTGACCTTGCGCAAAAGACGATTATCGCGCATCTCGGTCAGCTTTACTTGACGCGGCAGCCGCTCCAGCGCTCGCAGGTCCATCACTAATTTCTTTGACTCGGGATCCTGGGGATCGGGATAGGGGTCCCGGCTCACTTCGGCCAACGCGTAGACGGAATGCTCCGCCTTGCCGTGGTAGCAGAGCACGCGGTCGCCCTGGTGCACCTGTTTGAGCTGGCGCAGAGCGTCGGGCTTGTGGCCCGCGTGGCGCCACATCTCCTTGCCTTTCACAAACAAGGTATCCCAGTGATACACCCGCGGGTCGACCGCCAGCAGCCAGCGTCGAGGTTTTGGGGTGGGTTGCGTCATCCCTCAGAATGTGTCGCGCGCACTATACACGGAAGCACACCACCAGAAAAGTCCTTCTCTGCGAAATTGTATACGGGGTCGACTGCTTAGTTGGTCCCTAACGGGGGCTTGGTCAGTCAATATCGACAAAAATGTCCCCGTCGCGCACCTCGACAGGGTAGATTTCAACCCCTATCTCGGAGTTCCCGACGATTTTTCCTGTCTCCACATCATATTCCCACGCGTGCCAGGGACAGACCACGTTTTGGCCAGTCAGTGTGCCCTCGCAAAGCGGCCCGCCTTCATGCAGGCATATGTTATTGAATGCACGTACTTTACCAGAAACATTGGCGATGGCTACGCTCGTCCCCGCTATGCTGACTTCCCGCATGGTTCCCGGCGGAACTGCATCGAGCTTCGCCGCGCGCACAAAAGCCATCTATCCCTCCCTGTGGGAGCGTATGGGCCGCTAATTTGTCGTGCTTACTGCGATTCCCGCCCGGAAACGTCTACGCCGCTGGGCTTTCGTTCTACCTTCGCCAGAAGCTGGGCGAAACGTTGCTCGCGGTCCTTCTGATCAAGCCCCTGGTAGACCTCAGCGATCTGCGTCGCGTTCATGGAACAGAATTTGGGGCCGCACATCGAGCAGAATTTCGCCTCTTTATAGAAATCGTCCGGCAGCGTTTCATCATGCATCGCGCGAGCGGTTTCAGGATCGAGCGATAAATTGAACTGTTTATCCCAATCAAAGAGAAAACGCGCATAGCTCAATGCATCGTCGCGATCGCGCGCTCCGGGGCGGTGGCGCGCCACATCCGCGGCGTGGGCGGCGATTTTGTAGGCGATCACTCCTTGACGCACGTCGTCGGCATTGGGCAGACCCAGGTGCTCCTTCGGCGTGACATAGCATAGCATCGACGCGCCGTGCCAACCGATCATCGCCGCTCCGATCGCACTGGTGATGTGGTCGTAACCGGGAGCTATGTCCGTCACCAGAGGTCCGAGCGTGTAGAAGGGCGCCTCGTAGCAGAGCTCGTTTTCCTTTTTCACCTGCAGCTCGATTTGATCCAGCGGAATGTGGCCGGGCCCTTCGATCATCACCTGCAC
>JASHRI010000287.1 GCA_030037435.1 Candidatus Acidiferrales bacterium
CTTACTGCGGGCATTCTGCTGGTCGCCGTGATGGGCGCAATTGAATTTCTGGTTGCCTTTGCCCTTCGTCCCGCCTTCGACGTGATTCTGAATCCGCATTCCACTTCGCAAGCTTTGACGCTCTTTAAGGTCCCCTATACCAATCACGTGGTCGATTTACACTCTTTCGCCCCAAGCCATTTTCACAATGTCTGGACGGTATTTGCGGTGGCATTGGTCCTTCTCATGTTGGTCAAGGGGGTGGCGGAATACCTCGGCAGCATCTTGATTCAGCACGTCGGCCTCTCGGGTGTCACCGATCTTCGTAATGACGTGTATAGCCAGGTGGTGCAGCAACCTGTCGGTTTCTTTGAACAGAATGCAGTAGGGCGCGTAATCTCCGCGGTAATCGCCGATATCGAACAGGTTCGGAGTGCCTTCTCCGATTGGTTTGCCGAACTGTTCCGCCAGACATTTGCTTTGATCGCCTTTATTACCGTAATGCTGGTCATCAATTGGAGAATGGCCCTCGGTTCGGCCATTCTGATTCCGCTCGTCGTCTGGCCGGTAAGCAAATTTGGCCGTCGGATACGGCACTCAACAGAGAAGAGTCGATCTCGTTTGGCCGACCTGAGTCACATTCTTCAGGAGACCGTCACCGGCAACCGCGTGGTCAAGGCTTTTGGAATGGAACGTTTTGAGATCGGAAAGTTCCGCGAGGCCGCCCTTAACCTGCTGCGTGAAAACATGCGCTGGATTCGAGCGTTCGCGGCCACATCGCCGGTGATGGATGTGGTGGGTGCCGTCGTAGTGGCGCTAGTTTTGCTCTTTGCTCGCGGCGAAATCAAGGCCGGGCGCATGAGCGTGGGATTGTTCATGACCTTTGCCTATGCGCTGTTCAAAGCCTACGAGCCGATCAAGCGCATTGGCACCGTCTACCAACTTTTCCTGCAGGCCTTAGGCATTTCCGCGCAGGTTTTCGCTTTCCTCGATCTGCCAACGGAGGCAATTGAAACTCCCGGCGCGCAGGTTCTTCCGCGTTTCTCGAATTCGATCGAATTTTCGCGTGCCACTTTCGCCTATGACGGCGGCCCTCTCATTCTGAAAAACATCGACCTCCAGGTCCCTGCCGGTGCGGTGGTCGCGATCGTTGGACCAAGCGGCGCCGGCAAGACGACGATGCTCAATCTGCTGCCGCGGTTTCACTCCGTCACGGCTGGTGCGATTCGCATTGACGGTCATGACGTTTGCAACGTCACCCTTCGTTCCTTGCGCGAGCAGATGGCGATCGTGACGCAAGAAACCATCCTGTTCAACGACACGGTTCGCAACAATCTCTGCTACGGCCGCCCCGATATGCCCGACGATAAAATCGTCGCTGCTGCCCAGGCTGCCCTCGCGCACGATTTCATCACGCAGATGCCTCGGGGTTACCATACGGTGATCGGCGATCGCGGCATGCGCCTCTCCGGAGGACAGCGCCAGCGTCTGGCCATTGCACGCGCCCTGCTGAAAGACGCGCCGATTTTGATTCTCGACGAGGCGACATCCGAGCTCGACTCGGAGTCTGAAATGCTCGTGCAAAGCGCACTCAACAATCTAATGGCCGGCCGTACCGTCTTCGTGATCGCGCATCGGCTTTCTACCGTTCGCCGCGCTGATCTAATCGCCGTGCTCGACGATGGCACAATCCGCGAACGTGGCACGCACGAAGAGCTGCTGGCTCGCAGCGGCATCTATGCCCGGCTCTACGACATGCAATTCCGCGACGCTGAACCCGTATCGCGCGCAACGGTTCCAGAATGACGATGCCCGCAAGACGTTCCCAATCCGCCACTGCGCCCCTCGCGCAATCCTCGACCGCCGGTCTCAAATCGATGACTGGCTACGCTCAAGCGCACGCAACGCAGGATGGTTGGAGCCTCCGCGTCTCGATTCGCAGCGTCAATCACCGTTTTCTCGATGTGCATCTGCGCGTCCCGGAGGGTTTCGAGCCTCTCGAACCACGCATCCGCCAGCTCGTGCGCGAACGCATCCGCCGCGGCCATCTCGACGTCACGCTCCGCTACGAACTTGCCGGTCCTGCTGCGGTGGGAGTCAACCAGGAAGTTGCGGCGGCATATTTGCAGGCCGTCGATGCGCTGCGCAAACAATTCGGCATTCACACCGAGCCCGATGTTGCATCCATTCTCCGCCTGCCCGGCGTGATTGGACCGCCTGCCGCCTCGCTCGACGAGGAAGTCGCTCGCGTCGAAGCCGTCGTAGTGCGTTGCCTTGGCGAGATGCTCGATCGGCTCGACGTCATGCGGGCGCAGGAAGGCGCGGCGCTCTGCCGCGAAATGTTTGCTAGACTCGCGCGCATTACAGAGGTTGCAGGAAAAGTTCAGACCCTCGCGGAGCGCGCCCGTCCGGCGTTCGCCCGCCGCCTTGCTGTGCGACTTCAGGAATTGCTCGGTGAAGCCCAACTCGATCCCGCGCGGCTCGCTTCCGAAGCCGCGCTCGCCGCCGAGCGCAGCGATGTTTCGGAGGAACTGTCGCGCCTGGCGAGCCACGTCGCGCAATTCCAATCGTTGCTCTCGGGCGCGGCCGACGTCGGCAAGAAGCTCGATTTTCTGCTCCAGGAAATGCAGCGAGAAAGCAACACGCTGCTCTCGAAGACACCTGGCACCGAAGCCGAGGGTCTTGAGATCACCCAGCTTGGACTCGAAATCAAATCCGAAATCGAAAAAATCCGTGAACAGGTGCAAAACATCGAATGAGCGCCGTGGCTCCTCTGGTCCTGATCGTTTCCGGCCCGTCGGGCTCCGGGAAATCGACGCTCGTGCAAAAGATTCTAGAGCTGCCCGGCACCATGCTGTCCGTTTCGTGCACCACGCGTCCCCCGCGCAAGACGGAAAGCGCAGGCAAATGGTACAATTTTATCTCCCAGGCCGAATTCCAGCAGATGGTGGAGCGCGGCGAATTTCTGGAATACGCCCAGGTCTTTGGGAAAAATTGGTACGGCACGCCGAAGACATGGCTCGACCGGGCGCTTGAGCAGCAAAAGGATCTGGTTCTCGAAATCGACGTCGCCGGCGCCTTGCAAGTTAAGCAGAAGCTCCCGAACGCCGTCGCGATTTTCGTCGTGCCGCCGTCGCGCACCGATGTAGAACAGCGGATTCGTGCGAGAGGGCAGGATTCCGAAGACGAGATTCGTCGCCGTCTCGAACGCTCGAGGCAGGAAATGCTGAAATATAGCAGCTACGATTTCGCCGTGATCAACGACGATCTCGAGCGGGCCGGCCGCGAAGTTCAGGCGATCGCACTGGCCTCGCGCTGTTTGATGTCTCGTAAGGAAGATCGAATTCGCGAAATCTTGAAGTCTTTTGGAGGCTGAGATTCTCATGGCCGCTCTCAGGCAGGCACCCGATAGCCATTTTGCCTATGTCGTCGTGGTGGCGCGCCGCGCCCGCCAATTGATGATCGGGGCACGACCGCTGGTCGATAATCCGCGCTCGCGCAAAAATTCGCGCATCGCGGAGGAGGAATTGCAGCAAGGGCTGCTCGAATATCAATTGCCCGAAGTCCCGGATGGTGCCGAGGACAAGGACGGAAAGCGCAAGTAGCGCCTCGCATTTGCGCTCTCCTGGCGATCCTCCATGAAAATAGCGCTCGGTGTAACCGGCGGCGTGGCGGCTTACAAGGCTGCGGAACTCGTCCGCCGCCTTCAGCAGGAAAAGCTTGACGTTCAAGTTGTCATGACTCGCGCCGCACGCGAGTTCGTCGCCCCGCTCACCTTCGCCGCGCTCACCGGTAAGAAAGTCATCACGGAAATGTTTGGTGCGGACGAGGCCTCGCCCGCTAACGTCGAAAGCGCCATCGAACACATCGCCGTCGCCCAGCGAATTGACCTGCTGCTCGTCGCGCCGGCCACAGCCGACGTGCTCGGGCAATTCGCCCGCGGTCTCGCGGGCGATTTTCTCTCGACGCTTTACCTCGCTACAAAGGCACCGGTCGTCGTTGCCCCGGCGATGAACGTCAACATGTGGGAGCATCCCGCGACCCAGGAGAATCTGAAAATTCTTCGCGCTCGCGGCGTTCATGTGGTTGATCCCGATGAAGGCTACCTCGCCTGCGGCATGACGGGCGCCGGGCGCTTGGCCGCCACCGAGTCGATCGTCCACAAAGTGTGCGAAGTCCTCGGCCTGCGCCACGATCTCGATGGCCGCACCGTTCTCGTCACCGCCGGTCCCACGCGCGAAGATATCGATCCCGTCCGCTTTTTGACCAATCGCTCCTCCGGCAAAATGGGTTACGCGCTTGCGGAGGCAGCTCGCCGCCGGGGCGCTCGCGTGATACTCGTCAGCGGTCCTACCGGTCTCCCAATTCCTGAAGGCACTGATTGGGTCCCGGTGCGCACCACCGACGAAATGCGTGTGGCCGTGCGCGAACGCGCAGCGGAAGCGAACATGGTCATCATGGCCGCCGCCGTGTCCGACTATCGACCTGCGGCGGTTGAGCCGCAAAAGCTCCAGCGCGGCGATGGTCGCCTCACGCTCGAGCTTGAGCCTACGCCCGACATTCTCGCCGAGCTTGGCCGTGAACGCGTCGATCGCGTGCTGGTAGGCTTCGCCGCTGAGACCGACCACCTTGCCGAACATGCCCGCGCAAAACTCGCGCGCAAGGGCGCGGACATGATCGTCGCCAACGACGTGACGCAGGAAGGCGCCGGCTTCGACGCGGATACCAACGTCGTCACTCTGTTTCTCCGCGACGGTCGCGAAATCCCGCTTCCCAAACTAACCAAGCT
>JASHRI010000288.1 GCA_030037435.1 Candidatus Acidiferrales bacterium
TATGGGACCCTCGGCTCTGCGAGTGGCGGGTTTGCAGTCCAGGCTAAAACAGCTTGGCCGGCAAGTGGAAGACATTGGGAACATCGCGGTCCGGCAGCCGGAAGAGCAGCACTACGGCGAGAAGAATGCGAAATACCTCGAGGAGATTTCCGAAACCTGCAAGGGAATCGCAGAGATGGTGCGAAAAACGCTGGATGATGACTTGGTCCCGGTGGTGCTGGGCGGCGACCACTCCATCGCCGTTGGCACCGCGGCAGGCGTTGCAGCGCACTTCGCCAAACAGTCGAAGCGGGCCGGCATGATATGGCTGGATGCGCACGGAGACATGAACACACCGGAAACTTCACCCTCGGGCAATGTGCATGGGATGCCGCTCGCGTCGATTATGGGCTATGGACCACCGGAATTGACCGAACTCGCGGGCGCGAAGCCGATGGTCGAGCCACGGAATGTGGCGCTGGTTGGTGTCCGCGACCTTGACGCGAAAGAGCGGCGGCTGGTGAAGGAATCGGGCGTACACGTGTTTACGATGCGCGACATTGACGAGCGCGGCATGCGCGAAGTGATGTCCGAGGCGCTGCGAGTGGCGGCAGACGATACCGCCGGCATCGCCGTAAGCTTGGATATGGATTTTGTCGATCCGTCGGATGCGCCGGGAGTGGGGACGCCAGTGCGAGGGGGAGTTACTTACCGCGAGGCGCACCTCGCTCTTGAAATGATTGCCGATAGTCGCTCGATGGTGTCGTTTGAATTGGTTGAGATCAATCCAGTGATCGATCTGCACAATACGACGGCAATTTTGGGAACAGAGCTGGTTCTCTCCGGGCTGGGGAAGAAAATTCTGTGAGTGCATCGGTCCTCGCAAAGGTGACAAAACGTGAATACGGTGTCGGAATGAGCGGTCAAAAGCGTCTGCGCATCGGAGTGGTTTTCGGCGGCCGATCGGGCGAGCACGAGGTCTCAATCGCATCGGCTGCGTCTGTGATTCGCGCCCTCGATCCGGAAAAATATGAAGCTGTTCCCATCGGCATCACGAAAGATGGCCGATGGCTGGTCGGCACCGGCGCGCAAAAAATGCTTTCTGATGTTTTCAAATTGGGCGAGCGCGTGGCTCTTCCGCCCGACCCAACCGCGGCTGCGCTGGTGCCGCTGGCTCAGAATCCCGGACGCCCGAGTGTGGCTGTCGATGTGGTTTTTCCCGTGCTGCACGGCACTTATGGAGAAGACGGCACCGTGCAGGGATTACTCGAACTGGCGGGTCTTCCGTACGTCGGCGCGGGAGTACTGGCGTCGGCAGTGGGAATGGATAAGGACGTTCAAAAGCGGCTCTTCGAGCAGGCTGGCCTGCCGATCGTGCCATTTATCGCGGTGAGGCGGTCCGATTGGGAAAGAGAGCCGGCGAATGTACTGAAGGCCGTGAAGAAGAAGTTCAAGTTTCCGATCTTCATCAAGCCCGCCACGCTTGGTTCATCGGTTGGCATGACACGCGTGAAGGCGGCGCATCAACTGCCCGCGGCGCTGAACCTTGCATCGGAGTTCGCGCTGAAGATCATGGTGGAGCGCTGCGTGAACGCCAGGGAAATCGAAGTCAGCGTGCTGGGCAACGATGAAGTGCGTGCCTCGATTCCCGGTGAAATCGTGCCGCATCGCGAATTCTACGATTACACAGCGAAATATCTGGAGCAGGGAACGCAGCTGCTGATACCGGCGCAACTGACGAAGAAACAGGTGTCGATGTTTCAAGAGTATGCGGTACGCGCGTTCAAAGCGATCGATGGCGCGGGCATGGCGCGATGCGATTTCTTTCTCGAGCGCCGCACTGGGAAGGTCTTTATCAACGAGCTCAACACGATACCGGGCTTCACGTCGATCAGCATGTATCCGAAGATGTGGGAAGCGTCGGGCTTGCCGTATTCGAAATTGATCGACCGACTGGTCGAGCTGGCGCTTGAGGCGCACCGCGAAAAGTCGCGCACCAAATACAGCATTGAGCTTCCGCAGGGCAGCGCCGGCGCTCTCGAATCGTAATCGCTCCGGTTTCCCGCCTGAGAATTTGCTCATAACAGATTTCCGCCAGGGTTGCGTGCTCCGAAGAGCGTTCCGGTGCCTCGCGAACCGGCTTGACATGGCAAGTCTAACTGATTAAACTAACCGGTTAGTTAAACAGTACAAGCTTTGACCGGGAGGCTGCAATGCAATACCGCCGTTTGGGGAAAAGCTCGCTGGTTGTTTCCGCGCTGGGTCTGGGCTGCATGGGAATGTCGCAATCATACGGCACGCCGGACGATACCGAATCGCTCGCCACGATCAACCATGCAATCGACCGAGGAATTACGATGCTCGATACGGCCGACATGTACGGCGGAGGCGCAAACGAGCGGCTGCTGGCCCAAGTGCTGGCAAAACGGCGGAACGAAGTGGTGGTGGCTACGAAATTCGGCAACATGCGCAATCCAGATGGCCGTTTTCTTGGCGTGAATGGACGCCCAGAGTATGTGCAGGCGGCCTGCGAGGCGAGTCTTCAGCGGCTGAAAATTGCCACGATTGATATCTTTTACTTGCACCGGGTGGATACGAACGTGCCGATCGAGGAGACAACCGGCGCGATGGCCCGGCTTATTGAGCAAGGAAAGGTTCGCTATTTGGGCCTTTCGGAAGCCGGGGCAAAGACGGTTCGTCGAGCGCATTCGACGTATCCGATTACGGCGCTCCAGAGCGAATACTCGCTTTGGACGCGAGACCCGGAGGGCGAGATTTTGACGGCATGCCGCGAGCTGGGAATCGGTTTCGTACCTTATAGTCCGCTGGGCCGCGGGATTTTGACTGGTCAAGTGAAGAGCGCGGATTTTGGGCCGAAGGATTTCCGTCGGATTTCGCCGCGCTTTCAAGGCGAAAATTTTGATAAGAACCTATCGCTCGTGAAACGCGTGGAGGAAATTGCAACCGAGAAGCGCTGCACGCCGGCGCAATTGGCGTTGGCCTGGGTGCTCGCGCAGGGCGACGACATTGTTCCGATTCCAGGCACGAAGCGCCGGACTTACCTCGATGAGAACCTCGGCGCACTCGACGTATCGTTGACGCCAAGTGACTTGAGGCGGATCGATGAAGCTTTGCCTCGCGGCGCAGCCGTTGGCGCGCGGTATCCCGAGGAATACATGAATCGCCTGGGAGTCTGAAACAATCATGCCACGTGGACGTAGAAGAGCTGAGGACCCCGCAACGGCACGCCGCATTTTAGCCGCGGCTGAACAGCATTTTGCGGCGCAGGGCTTAGCTGGTGCGCGCACTGACGAAATCGCCGCGGCGGCGCACGCGAACAAGGCCATGCTCTATTACTACTTTCGGAGCAAACGAGGCCTGCATCGAGCGGTGCTAGAGAATCTGTTTCGTCAGCTTCGCAACCGGGTGCTGGGCGCGCCAAAGGAGGGTTTGAAGCCGAGCGAGCGGTTTTTTGAGTACGTCAACGGATATTTCGATTTTCTAGCGACGCACCCGAACTACCCGCGGCTGGTGCAGAGGGAAGCGACGGAAGCAAGCGCTCGATTCGATTGGATGGTACGGGAACACTTTCGTCCGCTACATAGGCACTTGGCCCGTGCCATCGAAGAAGCTGTAGCGGCGGGCGAGTTTCGGAAGGTGGACGCTGACCAGACCGCGTTCATCACCATGGGTATGACGACTTCTTACTTCGCCGCCGCTCCCATCATGGGCCGTGTGCTGGGACGAGATCTATTGGCGCCTCAAGCGGTCGAGGCGCGGAAGCGCGCGTTGTTCGATTTCTTGAATCACGGCGTGGTTCGCGAAGGAGTAAAGACTCGATGACCGGACGGAAGTTCATAGCCGTGTTTGTGGTTATTTTTCTTGTGGCGCTGGGCATTTATTGGTTCTCGACGCCGAGCGGGCGCGAAATCCCGCTCACGGGTGTTGTGGACGGCAATGAGGTCATCGTGAGTCCGCAGATCACGGGGCGGCTGGTCACTTTGACGGTAGATGAAGGCTCCGCGGTGAAAAAAGGAGACCTGATTGGCGAACTCGACTCGAAGGAGCTTGAGGCGAGTTGGGCCGCTGCCAAGGCGAACGTGGCGAGCCTGGAAGCCCAGGTTCGGGAGGCGAATCACAACTACACCTGGACCGACGATCAGACCGACGCTTCGCTAAAGCAGGCGCAGGCCACACTTACTTCCACAGAGGCTCAGCTGGATCAGGCGCAAGCGAATCTTTGGCGCGACCAGACCGACTACGAACGGATGCAAAAGCTCTTCAACAGTGGCGTGGAGTCGGCGCAGGATCGCGACCACGCGGAAGCCACGCTGAAGGCGTCGCAAGCCAACGTGAAATCGCTCGAAGAAACTGTGAGCGCGGAACAGGCCGGCCTGGAGGTCGCGAAGGCAAATCGAAAGCAGGTGGATGTGCGGCAAAGCGAAGTCGCAACGACGATTGCCCAGCTCGA
>JASHRI010000289.1 GCA_030037435.1 Candidatus Acidiferrales bacterium
CTGGGAGACTACCCGTGGAGGGAGCTATGACGAGACGTATCCTGGTGCTTCTAGCGCTGTGCCTGATTCCGACTTCCGTTTGCCTGGCGCAACAGAGCGACGCAGACCAGCCAGCCACCGTTGCCGATATCAACCGTTATTTCGAGGCGACTCATGTGCGCGAACTGATGAAAAGCACGATGGAAACGGTCTCCAAACAGATGCGCCAGATGCTCCACGCGCAGATCCAAAACACGCCCAATCTGCCTCCCGACGCTGAAGAGAGGATGGACAAGATGTTCGACGGCGTCTTGCAGAACATGCCCGTCGACGATCTGCTGAACGCGATGGCGCCGGTTTACGCAAAGCATTTCACGAAGGGCGATATCGATGCGATCGTCGCTTTCTATTCCACGCCAGCCGGCCAAAAGATGGTTGCGGAGATGCCTGCCGTCACGCAGGAATCGATGCAAGCCTCGTCGGGAGTGATCCGGAAATACATGGACGACACGATGCGCCAACTGCAGACGCAGATCGAAGAGATGCAGAAAGACGATCGGGCTGCGCCGAATAAAGGCGTCACAACAAACTGAGGGCGCGCAGAAGGAATTGGGTACATTCAATCGCTGACCAGCCAAAGGCATGCCGCGCTGAAGGCCGCGGCGCTACGTTAAAACCTAAGGCAACGGCCGGTGACGCTGAAATCTTCAGACTCGATCCAAGTCCCGCGAGTATATATCCCAAGCAACATATGATCTCGCTATGAGACGAAGTCGAATCGAATATTGGCGGCACATCCGTGCCCATTGGACTGTCTTCCTGCGGAAGTCGCCCTAGTAGAGATTCAGGCGTAGCGGAAGAGGGCTTTGAAGCCGTAGTCCATGTGCTGCTGGATGTGGCAGTGGAAGAGGGTGAGGCCGGGCTGATTGGCGGTGAAATCGACGGTGGCGCGTCCATAGTAGGGCACGATCACCGTATCCTTGATGATTCCTGAAGTTTTTTTCCCGTTCATGTCGACCAGCTCGAAGGTGTGCCGATGCAGATGCAGCGGATGGGCATCGTCGGTGCGATTATGGAAGACTAGGCGATAGCGAGCGCCCTGCTGGACGACGAATTCGCGATCGTGCGGATATTGCTTGCCGTTGACGAGCCAGGCGTTGAAGCGGCCGTCGCCGCTGGGAATTTTTTCAAAGACCATGTCGATGGTGCGATCCGGAGCGGGCTGCGAATCGGCTTTGCCAAAAATGGTGTAGTCCCAAGTCGCCTTTGCAGGAGGAACCCAATTGGGCTGGCGGTGCTGGTTTTCGTATTCGACGACGATGCCCAATCCACCATTGCGGATATCGTCTTGCACGCCGCCGAGAATCCAGACGCCCGGTTGATTCATGTCCACAAAGGCATCGACGCGCTCACCGGGACCGAGCAGGATCGCTTCGACCGATTGCGGCACGGGCACTGGATTGCCGTCGAGCGCAAAGATGTGAAACTGGTGGCCTGGCAATGCGATCTGGCGATTCTCGATCGCGCTCGCGTTGAGTATGTGCATCAGGACGCGCTGGCCGGCGCGGACGCGAATCGGCTCGCCTGCGCCCAACACTTTGTCGTTGATCGAGAAAACCTGTGAATCCACCTCAAGGCCGTTGGGCCGCGTGTCGAGATTGACGGGTTTTTCCGGCTGCGGGCCGACTTGCTGCTGTTCGTCGGTGTCCATTTGATTCGCGGTGAAAAACGGCTCCCAATCGCGCAGGGCAAGGAACAATTCCTGATCGTAATGGCCGGGATCGTTGCCTGAGTCGATCATCAGGAAACCAAATTGACCGGTGTAGGTGCTGCGGTGCAGATCGGCGCCAGCCATGGTGTGAGTGTGGTACCAGCGCGTGCCGGCGGGATGCGGCACGAATTGATAGGAGCGCTGACCGTGCGGCGGAACGGCCGGCGTTTCCTCTTCCTCCGCGCCGTCCACATCGGAGGGGATGAAGAGTCCGTGCCAGTGGACGTATTCGGGAGTGTCCGTTTCGTTGATCACGTTGACGGTAACGGACTTGCCTTCGCGCATTCGCAGCAAAGGGCCGGGAACGGTGCCGTTGTAGCCGATGGTGCTGAGAATATGATTGGGGGCGAGTTCGACAGCGACCGGGGCAATTCTGAGCGTAAAGTCGGCTTTGGGCGAATTCTGGGGCGCGGCGTTGGCCTGTGTGCCGGACTGCATGGGCATGCTGGTTTGGGTTCGCGCAGCGAGCACCTTGGCTGAACTCGACCCGATTGCGGCTGCACCGGCGAGCCGCAGAAAATCTCTTCGTTTCACGTTCTCCTCACTGAGAGCGAAAGCGCCGACGGCAAATCCCGCGCCAACGTGGTAGTGGAGCAGTTTGAATTTTGACCCCTTGTGTCACGATCAAGAAAATTCAAACTGCTCCAGTACCCCAACCTGGGTGCGGCTGGTGGATGGGCACGGCAATCTGGTACGCTCTCTGGGCGCATCAGAGTATCTCATGAAGCTTGCGTCACGAAGGGCGGTTGTCCTGTGCATCGTAGTCCTGGCCAGTGGACTACTCGCCCTACCCGCGGCTTCTCAATGGTTTGGGCAAGGCCCCTTCGAACCGGTTGCTCCCGGAAATCCAAATGAGAAAGCCGAGTTTTACTGGTCGCGGCTGAGGTATACGTCCACCTCGCGGGGCTTCGGTGGATTTGGGGGTTTCGGCTACCGGTACGGCTACGGCTATGGCAGCTGGCAACAGGATTATCCCAAGGCCGATCGGCAATTTCTGATGGCGCTGCGCCGGCTGACGCGGATCAGCGCGCGATCGACCGAACAGGTGGTCGATCTCGACCGGACCGACGCAGACGAGATTGAAAACTTTCCGTGGGTCTACGCCGTCCAAGTAGAGAACTGGACGTTTACCGAGGCGGAGGCCAAGAGGCTGCGGGAATATCTGCTGAAGGGCGGATTTCTGATGGTCGATGATTTTCACGGAACCGAGGACTGGGAAAGCTTCATGAACGGAATGCGCATGGTGTTTCCGAACCGTCCGATCGAGGACCTGAGCAATAACGACGAAATCTTCCACGTTCTCTACGATCTGAGCGACCGCTTCCAGGTGCCCGGCGAACAGTACGTGCAGACCGGCCGAACGTACGAGAAGGACGGCTACGTGCCGAAGTGGCGCGCGATTCGTGACGA
>JASHRI010000290.1 GCA_030037435.1 Candidatus Acidiferrales bacterium
CTTGGGGTGACATCCACTTCCACTTCGACGAGGAAGGCATCGATTCCAAAGACGGCGGCGCTGAATGTCTTGAAAAGCATTCCCGGGATAGGCCCGAAGCCCTGAGCCGCAGAGCCTAACCCAAAACGGCATATGACGCTAGCGGTACCGTTTTTTGCATTCAGGCGTCCGAAAGTGATTCATCGAAGCCGGGCGCAGGCGGTTCCTTCAGTTCGCCGGCCTCGATGATTTCACCGCAGTCGAGGCATTCAAGGTAACGCGCATCCTTATCCTCGGCGATAAGTCGCGTATGCTTGTGAGGGCAGGTGGATTCGTGCATAGAAACAAGCTAGACCAAATTTCAGATGGAGTATAGCCCCGGATAACGCAGGCGCCTTGGCCCATCGGGATTGACAAACCCACGGATTGCAACTATCAGTTTCTTTACGGGTATGTGGCGGCCGAGCGTCGGCTGACAACCGAAACGAGCATGGAAAAACGACTCGGGAATGTGTTGTTCTACGCGATCGTCGTTATCGTCGCGTACTTGTTATATCTGATTTTTGCTCCCTTTCTGGTGGCACTGGCCTGGGCGGCGGTGCTCGTCGTGGTTTCCTATCCATTCTACGAGTGGCTGGCGCGGCGATGGGGCCGGACCGGTTCCGCGCTGGCGACCACGATCGCCGTCACGCTGATTCTGATCGTGCCGACGTTGCTGGTGATGGTTGCCTTCGTACGGCAGGCGGTAGTTGCCGCTCAATCGATTCACCTCGGATTTGAAGCCGGACATTTCACATGGGTGAGTCATTTCTGGGACAGGCTACAAGCACATTTTCCTGAGCTGAGTGCGATCGATTTGACCGCGGCTCTGCACCGCTATGCCGAGCGCGTGGCCGCGTACGTGGGAGAGCAGCTGGGCACTGTGTTGCGGCACATGGCCGAGTTCCTGTTCGACCTCGGTGTGACAATTCTGGCGATGTTTTATCTCTATCGAGACGGCGACTCGATGGTCACTCGCTTGCGAGAAGTTATGCCCTTCGACAGCGAGCATCGTGACCGCATTCTGCGCGATGCCCGCGATCTGGTTTTCGCCAGCGTTACGTCGAGCCTGGTGGCTGCGGCCATACATGGAACGCTGGGCGGCTTGGCATTTGGGGCGACGGGAATCAGAGCGCCGGTTTTTTGGGGAGTGATGATGGGATTTTGCTCGCTCGTTCCGGTGATTGGCACTGCTTTGGTATGGGTCCCGATTACCATCAGCCTGCTCGTGCAAGGCCATGCGGGCCGAGCCATCGTCCTGTTGATTCTCTGCATCGCGATCGTGTCTGTGGTAGACAACGTGATTCGTCCGTGGCTGATCAGCGGGCGCGGAGAGATGGGCGGGCTCGTGATTTTTATCAGCGTGATTGGAGGAGTGGCTGTGTTTGGAATGCTGGGGGTCGTGCTCGGGCCGATCGTGGTGGCTACCGCGGCTAGCGTCCTCGATCTGCACGCACCCCATGTACACGCAGGGAACAGACGGACGCGCGCCGGTGGGAAGAAGGTAGGGGCCGTGGTAGAGTAGCGCGTTTCTAGAGATTTTATCAGCGACCTATGGCCAGGAATTCTAACTCGAAGTATCCAAGCTTGCCTCCGGAAAAGCTCCGGTGGCGCTGCGACCCCGCGTCCATTCCGTTTAAGACAACCGCTGATGTGGAACCAGTGGAGAACGACATGGGCCAGGAGCGGGCCGTTCGTGCGCTGCGGATGGGCGTGGAGCTAACTGCGACCGGATACAACCTGTTCGTATGTGGCCTTTCCGGCACCAGCCGCGGTGGAATGATTGTGCGAATGGTGGAGGATATGCAGCCGGAAACGGAGCTGGCTCCCGACCGCTGCTATGTGAACAACTTCAAAAATTCCGATCGTCCACGGCTGCTGACCCTGCCACGGGGCCAAGCGAACGCGTTCAAAAAGGAGGTGGAATCGGGAGTCGACTTCCTGCGCCGGCGAATTCCGCAGGTGTTTGAAGGCGAGCCATTCCAGCGGCAGAAGACGCGCATCGTGGAACGATTCACGCAGCGCGAAAAGGAGTTGATGGACGATTTCACCCGCCGAATCGCGCGCGAGCAGTTTGCACTGGGCCGGATGCAGGTGGGCGCCGTGGCCCTGCCGGAGATTTTTCCAGTGCTCGAGGGCCAGATGGTGCCGATCGAGGAAATCCCCAAGATGGTGCAGGAAGGGAAACTCGAAAACGCCGCGGCGGAAGAACTGGAACGAAAATACGATCAGTTCCGGCAAGAGTTCACCGTCGTCTATCGCCGGACGCTTTCCCTGTCGCGCGAGCTGGCGAGCGAAATGAGCTACCTGGAACAGGAAGCGGCTTCGGTGCTCGTGGACGGCGTGATCGAGGAACTGAAGGAAAAATATGCCAGCGCACAGATCGCCGAATACCTGGAGGAAGTGCGCCACCACATTCTCGACAATCTCGATCCTTTCAAGGAGCGCGAGGGAGAAGAGGGCCAGCCGCCTTCGGAAGGTGGCGGCAATCCGCGCCCCGAGCGATCGGACCGCGATCCATTCCGCGTCTATGGCGTGAATGTAATCCTGGCGCACAGTGAGAACGAAAAGTCGCCCGTAATTTTCGAAACGATCCCCACGTACGCGAATCTGTTCGGCACGGTTCATCGCAGCTACGATACGCGGGGGAGCTGGAATTCCGATTTCATGGATTTGCGCGGCGGCTCGCTGCTGCGGGCGGACGGTGGATTTCTAGTGATGTATGCGCTCGATGCGCTCACGGAGACGGGTGTGTGGCGCACGCTGAAGCGCACCCTGAATCACGGGAAACTCGAAATTCAGCCCGTGGACATGTTTTTCCCTTTCAGCGCGGCGGCGCTGAAGCCGGAACCGATCGACGTCCACGTGAAGATCATTTTGATCGGCGATCGAGAGATGTACGAACTGCTATACGAACACGAAGACGACTTCAAAAAGATTTTCAAAGTTCGCGTGGAATTCGACGAGGAAATGAAATGGAGCGAGGAGGTGATCCGGCAATATGCCGGCCGCCTTCGGAAACTCAGCGACGACGAAAAACTGCCGCCTTTCGATCGCACCGCGGTGGCCTCGATTCTCGAACAGGGCGTGCGACAGGCTGGACGGCGGGGAAAAATCACGACGCGATTTTTCGATCTCGCGGATCTGGCGCGCGAATCTTCCTACGAAGCCCGGCTTAGCGGCTGCGAGGTGGTGACCGCCGAGCATGTGCGCCGGGCGCTGGAAGCGAAGATTGAGCGGCATAATCTGACCGAGACGAAAATTCGGGAGATGGTCGAACAAAACCTGCTGTTCATCGACACCTCAGGTGAACGAATCGGGCAGGTGAACGGCCTGAGCGTGCTCGAAATCGGCGGATACGCTTTCGGCAAGCCGGTGCGCATCACGGCTGCCGTGGCTCTGGGAAAGGCTGGCATTATCAATGTGGAGCGCGAGTCGAATTTGAGCGGACGCTTCCACGATAAAGGCATGCAGATCATCGGCGGCTATCTGCGTCGCATGTTCGCGCAGAACAAGCCGCTTTCGCTCTCCGCCAGTATCTGTTTCGAGCAGTCTTATTCCGGGGTGGATGGCGACAGCGCCAGCTCGACCGAGATTTACGCGATGCTCTCAGCGCTGGCAGGTATTCCCATCCGGCAAGAATTTGCGGTGACGGGCTCAGTGAACCAGCAGGGCGATATCCAGCCGATCGGCGGCGTGAACCAGAAAATCGAAGGCTTCTACGACGTATGCAAGCTGAAGGGATTGACCGGCATGCAAGGCGTCCTGATTCCCACCGAGAACGTGGAAGATCTTATGCTGCGAGACGAGGTGATCGATGCGGTGGCCAAAGGCCGCTTCCACATTTATCCCGTGGCGACCATCTCTCAGGGGATTGAGATTCTCACCGGAACCCCCGCCGGCGACCGTGGCCCGTCAGGAAACTTCGAGGCCAACAGCGTCTTCGCGAAGGCTGATGCCCGGCTGCAGGAAATGGCCGTGACCCTCCATAAGTTCGATTAAGCGCAAAGCAGCGGCGTCTTACCAGAGAAATTCCACGTAGTTTGCGGGATCAGATCAAAGCAAATGGCGCAGTTTTAGCGTCAGCGTCAGGGTTTTGCCGTTGCGGCTGATGATCAATTTGTATGGATCACCCAATTGTCGGAACAGCCGGTGGATTGCGGGCAAAGAAAGATCGGCCGCCGGCTCCTCGTCGATGCCTTCAATTATGTCGCCCTTCTGAATCCCCGCGTCGCTTCCCGGCGTGCCGGATCGCACCCGCGTGACAGTAAATAATTTCAATGCCGGTCCTGAAGCGAGCAGGGAAATGCCGCTCATGTCTTCCACGTCGTCGGAATGAAAGTCGCTGCTCGGGTCAAAAACCATCTGCTGGTGCGCGTAGTTGAATACCACGATGAACCGGCGCAGCATTCCGCCGCCGATCTCGCCTGCGATGCGGGGATCCTTGCCGGGAGGCTCGCGCTTCGAAAATAGCGCGAGGGGGCCTTGGACTTGGTATGGGCCAATCTGAAAACTGCGGATACGCGCTACCACGGCATCTTGCGTTCCGTCGGGCTCGGGATCGGCTGCGAAATTTCGGATGTGAGAGTAGTGGATCTTGTGAGCGTCGGCATAGTGGTCGTAGATCAGCAAAGAAGTGCCGAGCGCTGTATCCACCACGAATGTCGCCTCGATGGTCTTGCCGGTGGCGTTGAATTTCGCCTGCACGGCGGGACGACCTGCCACGAAGATCATTTTCAGAGTGGTCCCATGGGCCGAGTATTTGTACGGCGCGGAATCAAAAAGCTGGACGGTTTGTCGCGCGTAGTCGATTTCGGCGACCACGCCCATCAAAAAATCGTTGCCGAGCGTGCCTTCGTACGGTCGGCCCACCTGTGCTGAAAAATTTGCGTTCGGGACGAGCGGCAGCGAGGCAAATGTGATGTCTACGCCTGGCAGGTTCAAAATCGGGACGGGTGGGTTTGGGAGTCCGAGCTCGGCGGCGCGGCCGGGATCGACCGAGGAAACCGCCGCGGTCGAGTCCAGCTCAAACAGCGAGGGCTGACTCTGGTTCACGTGCACCGGAAGCATGACCAGATTGCTCACAAACTCAGCGGGAATTTGGGCGGCGTTGCCTCCGAAGGCAAACCGCACCGCGGCAGGGCCTTGTGGCACGGAAGCGGCTGGCGCCTGCGGCCTCGGCGATGGCGACGCCGACAGTCCAAGCAACAGTACTGCGATCGAGGCGGCACAGACCGGTAATTTCATGGAATCTCCGCGCACACGAAAAACTAACAGGATGCCTTGCGATTATAGTGAAATGCGTTTCATCCGCAATTCATTCCACGGTGCGGCGCCTGGCCGACCTTGCCTCCGGTCACCCCTAGCTCAGGGATTCGGGGCCCGATAACCCTCGCGGGCGAAGACGCGATATTCAGGGCGATCCGGTAGCGACTTTACCGGGTCTCCATGACGCGAGACAACTTCTACCGTCAGCGGATGAAATTTCCCATCGTGCGAGGGCGCAATCCCCAGAACATATTCGTGGCGGACCGCTGATCCGATTTCATGGTAGATCGCGACAAAGTCCTGGTCGGACTGAGGGAAATAAGCGCGTCCGCCCGTCATTCTCGCGAGCGTGCGAAGTGCGTCATCGGCTTTGGCGAACTCAGCCGCCGCGTCCGATGCGCTCGGCTCCGCCGTCGCGTCGTCTGCTGATTTCGGCTCGTTCTTTCGCCGCTTTAATTTTCCAGAGGTCTCACCGCGCAGCGTGCCGCCCAGTGCTACGGGAAAAATCACAACGTCAGACTCGCGCAGCTTTTGAAGCAGCGCATCCCATCGCCTTGGTGGAGACGAATCGAGGCCCGTCGTCAGCAGAACCACGGCTCTCTTGCCGCCATTAGGCCCTAGCCCGTCGATTACCCGCGAAACCGAATCGTAGAAATTCAAGTCGCCCATTCCGATCGTATATTGAAGTGTATTGAGCGCCGCGAGCAGCGTGGATTTATCGGAGGTGAAGGAGAGAACCTCGTGGGGCGCCTCATCGTAACGTACGACGGCGATCTGATCGTCCGGGTTCAAGTCACGCAGGAGGGCATACGCAGCGGCGAGATGCTGATCGTGAACCAAATACACAGCTGGGCTGGTTTCGATCATCACTAGCAGTTGCGCCGGCGCTTGCACTGGCTCGAAGAATAGAATCGGCTGTTGGGCGCCGCTATCCACAACGCGAAAATCGTCTCGCGCCAAGTCGCCCACAAAATCGCCATGCTTATCTAGAATGCTGGCGTCGATCTTCACCAATTGAGTGCTTGTAGTAAGCGCTTGGCTGGGCGGCAAGGATTGCTGTGCGCGACAGAAGGTAGGCGCCATTGCGAATAAACACACGACGGCAACGAAACATGCCACGCTATTACGCGGAACTGGCTCAAGCAGGATGCCGTCAGCGGCACAACATGACGTGCCCCTCCGGAAAAGGTCGAGGGATGAACGCCGTTTAGTGGCCGTGTAGCTCAGACGCAATACGCCAACGACCGCGCTAGTGTCCAGGCGGCGTGGTGGAACTAGCCCCCGGCGCTGATGGCGGAGGAGCCGAAGCCGATTTCGGCGTGCTCAGGTAACCCTTGGCCTGGTCTTTTCCGAGGTCAAAGACGACAATTTCATAGGGAGCGCGCGCGCCGTGGACGTAGAACTGTATTGGCTCGTCCACATTTCTGTCTTTCTTCTCGATATTTTTATCGTCCGCGAGCACATCCATCGTGTACCGGTAGTGCTTCGTGTCGGCTTTCCGCAAAGTCAACTGAATCGGCCCCACGTGCTGTGGCTTCTTCGCTTTGGCCAGCGTAAATTCGAAAATATCGCGTTCGCCCAGCCGTTTCAGCTCCTCGACCTCATCGTGATTCTTCGCGATCAATCCACTCTGCACGCCAAGGTCGCCAATGGTGCTTTGCAGCTTGCCCTTGGTCGCTTCCAGATCGGCCTTCGTAGTGTTCAGGTCTGTTTGCGTTCCGGTGATCTGCGTGTTCACCTGGCCGAACTTGGTCGTCGTATCGGCCTGGACAGCGCCGATTTGTTGACGAAGCTGGGCGTCGCTCTGCTCCTGATTCTTGCGCGCGGTGGCCGCCAGGCTGCGCGCGCGCGCCAGCTCGTCTTCTGTCAATCCGAGTTTCTGCGAAGTTACATCCGTCTGGCCCTTCAGGTCTGCGAGCCGCGCATTGGTCTTGTCGAGTTCCTCGGCGAGCGCCTGGGTTCTCTTGGCCGCGTCCGCCTGATTCTTTTGCAATGCTTGCCGCTGCGCGTAGGTTGCGTACAGCAGGCAGCCGACCAGCACGAATGCCACAACGAAAAGCACACTGACCCACCGCGGCAGCGCCGTGGACTCAGGGATGCGATCCTCACTGGGTGTCTGTGGAGTCAAACTCATCGAGCCTCCTTAGCGGCGAGCGCCGCGCTCTAGTTGCAGGATTATCGCCGAGCCGGCCCTTCAAGTCTATCTCGCCGCGGACCCTTGCCGCCAGAGCGGGGCCAACGCGCTTCGACCGTAGTGGTCAAGCCACCCCGCGGCGTAAATTCACCATGCACGCGGCACCAATCCGGCCGGATCGCCGCGACGATGTCGCGCAGCATGCGGTTGACCGCATTTTCATAAAAGATCCCCAGGTTTCGATAACCCAGCAGATACATCTTCAAGGCTTTCAGCTCCAGACAGCTTTTGTTCGGCTGGTATTGGATGGTGATTGCGCCGTAGTCAGGCAACCCGGTCTTGGGGCAAACCGAAGTGTATTCCGGGAAACGAACGGTGATTTCGTATCCCGGAAAATGATTCGGCCATGTTTCGAGCGATGGCAGCTTTGCATCGATTCCCGCGCGCGCGTGCGCGGCGGTGTAGTCGGGCATTCGTGTCCTCCGCCGCTATCTTACACCGTCGAATAGGGTACTTCCGTACCGTTGCCGTGGAGGCGCTTTTTCGGTATCGTGCCGTCCTATAACGGGAGACAATTAGACATGATTTGTCCGCAGTGTCGCAGCGCGGATTGCTCCAGGTCGCGCCGCAGCGGTGTTCTGGATTACCTCCTTTCGGTGGCTGGCATCAAGCCGTGGCGATGCCTGACTTGCGAAAGGCGCTTTTATGCGGGCAAAGTGGCCGTCTCTTTCTCGCGCTACGCGCATTGTCCTCGGTGCGGGAATTTCGACCTACAACAGATTGCGCGGATTCACGTTGAGCGCGGTACCTTGGTATTTTTAAAGCGATTTCTTGGATTTCCCGCTTATCGCTGCGATGTGTGCCGCGAGCGGTTCTTTAGCATCCTGCGGTATCACCCCATCCTGCCATCCTTAGTTCCATCCGTCCTCGAGCGATCCTCTCGCAGCTGAAGCGACGGCCGCAGCAAATCGAAATTTCGCCTTGCACAGAATTGCGGCGTCGTGATAAAAGGCCGCGCATGCGCAGTTGTTACAGCGGTTTTACTTGAACAATCCTCTAAGGGCGGGTCCCGCGCAGTTTCTCCCTTTTTCAAATTGAATTCGTGACGGCACAGACGTGAGCGTCTGTATTCGGCGACGCGCTCGGGTCCCTGGCCGTTAATTCCCATCCCGCGGCGGATTTGGAGCAGCGAAATTCAGGCCAATTTCTAGTTGTCGAATTTGGCTGGCGCCAGGCATTTCCGCACCGTCTCTCGGCCTGGGATTTAGCCTTCGCAGCGACGTAAATGGCAGTCGGTCACGGAATTTTAACGATGCAGTCACGGGAGATTCAAGCACGACAACTAGAGTCCGGCCACGCGATCAGTGTCTGAAGTGTGCGGTGCTGTCGCTGAAGCACCGGGAGTGGGTTGACGCGACGATCGGCCTTTTGTGTCTCCGGCCGGTCGGAGAGTTTTGGCGGAATTGTGGGTCTAGCCGTTGTGCCTTTGCCGGAGCGGGTCTCCCGAGGTCCCAGCGGAGTGGCTTTCGATACAGAACGGGATTCAGCAAACAATCTCAAGGAGGAATGAATGCGAGTATTTGCGACGTGGATCGTGGCCCTCGGTCTTATCGCTGCGCCAGCGATGGCGGGAACGGGCGGAGCAAAGGACAACGACAGCGCATCGTCGGCCAGCGCAACCGGAGCAGCCGTAGCCGCGCCACAGCCAGCCAATGCGCCTGCAGCTGCCTCAACCGCCGCTTCGCCGGCAAAACCAGCGGAGTCCAGCATGGAAAGCGAATTGCGAGAGCTACGCGATCTGCTGGCGGCACAGGCGAAGCAGCTTGAAGAGCAGCAAAAGAAGATGGACGAACTCGAGGAACAGCTCCACGCGACGGAAGCCGCGGGTAATAGCGCCGGGACATCCGCCACTGCGTCTTCAGCCGCGGCGGTAACATCTGCTGGGCCGGTAACGCCTGCGCCTATCGTGCCGACGACCGCGGCCGTTTCGAATGCAGCCAACTCTGCCGCGCCCGCCAGCGCGCCGTCGGGTCAGGACAATGGCGAGACGCCAGCGTCTCTGCGCTACAAGGGCATTACGCTCACTCCAGGTGGTTTCATGGCGGCAGAAACGGTGTGGCGTCAAAAGGCTATGGCGTCCGACGTGAACACGCCTTTCAATAGTGTGCCCCTGCCGGGCGCGTCGCAGTCCAAAACGGATGAATTCAACGCCAGCGGTCGCCAGTCGCGCATCAGCATGCTGGCGGAAGGCAAGCTTAGCGACGTGAAAATCGGCGGTTACTATGAAATGGACTTCCTTTCCGCTGGTACCACGTCAAACAACAACGAGAGCAACAGCTATACCCTGCGCCAGCGGCAGTTCTGGGGACAGGCCGCTTTTAACGACGGGTTCACCTTCACCGGCGGCCAAATGTGGAGCTTGATCACCGAAACCCAACACGGCCTCGATAACCGCACGGAAAACCTTCCGATGACGATTGACGCACAGTACGAGGCGGGTTTCAGTTGGGCGCGCCAATATGGCGTCCGTATCACCAAAGACTTCGGCAACAAGGTTTGGCTCGGCATGTCGGTCGAGGAGTCACAAGCCACTGTCACCACCCACGGCAATCCCACGGTTAACAACGGCGGGACGACCGTCTGCACGAATGCAACCTGCACCACCACGGCTTTAATCAATCCTACAGTGAACAACAACTTCCTCGTTGGCGCGTTCGGCACCAGCGGCGGCCTTTACAACCCGCTCGGCAACTATGAATTCAACCCATCGCCCGACTTTGTTTTCAAGGCCGCCTTTGAACCCGGCTTTGGCCACTACGAAATTTTTGGGCTGGTGAGCCAATTCCGCGATCGGGTGTTCCCTTGTGTTCCCATCACCGGTACGGCGGTTCCGGCCGGTTGCCCCTCGATCACCTCCGCCGCGGGCGCCTTCAACGATGCTCGCACCGGCGGCGGTGCGGGCGCTAATGCCCGGTGGTCGCTATTCTCCAAAAAGGTTGACCTGGGCATTCACTTCCTCGGCGGCAGCGGAATTGGCCGTTACGGCTCGGTTGGCCTGCCGGATGCAACCACTCGTCCGGACGGCACGCTGGCTCTGCTGCGAAACTACCAGGCGCTGGGAACGCTGCAACTTCATCCGACGCCGAAACTCGACATTTACTTCAACGTGGGTGGCGAATACAGCTCCCGCGGTCAGTATGCAAAGTCCGGCAGCACGCCGAACGAAGGATATGGCGCGTTGGGCTTCAACAACTCCGGTTGCTGGACGGAGACGCTTCCGGTCACCGGTCCATCGACATCGACCAATACGGGAGTTCCGACGGGTGTCGGCGGTTCGACCGGTTTTATCCCTGGGCCGCTCGGAAACTGCACCGCCGATACACGCAACCTGATCGAGGGCACGGTCGGCTTCTGGTACCGGTTTTACAATGGGCCGATGGGCAGAGTGCAGTGGGGCATCCAGTACTCAAACTTTGTCAAAAACACCTGGTCGGGCATTGGAGCAACAACGGCTCCAGGCACTTCCGGCCAGCCAACTGCGGATCAGAACATGGTCTTCACTTCCTTCCGTTACTACCTCCCGTAGAAAACGCCCCGGCGCGAGGAGATGCATACCCCCATCTCCTCGCGTTGTCTTTCGCTCGGCACGCTACCTGCTGCACGAGTCCGCGCGTTGAAAGAGGAGCCGCCAGGACACACCTTTGCGTTTGAATTTATTGGCGAATGTTGTTTGTGTTGCCCGAAGGAGAGTCAAGAAACTGAGTTGATATGATTTTCGCTACTCGCCGCTGGGAATCTCCGGAGCCGACGGCACGTCGTTGCCGATCGACACCAGCAGCCGCCGCAGCTTCGCGCGATCTTCCAGCCCCATTCCCACCATTTCAAATCCGGCTTGGCGCGAGCGCACGAATCGCACCACTGCCTGCATGCTGATGGAACGCAGTCCGGCGGGAATCTTCAGCGTTGCTTCCGTTCCCACGGCGAGCTGGACGTCTCCGCTCAGCAATCCACCCTCGAGGCTCAGCACGCTGATCGCGGAGGAATATTTTCCGCGCGGCGATGTGATCACCGCTGGCACATTACGCGGCAGTCGAATGCGGCGATAACGCCTGTGCCGAACCACGTCGCGTTCCGGAATCGGATCGAGCGGCGCCAGCGCCAGCACCTTTGGGTTCAAGCCCGACTGTGG
>JASHRI010000291.1 GCA_030037435.1 Candidatus Acidiferrales bacterium
CTTTATCTACAAGAATTTTTCGAAATTGCTCCACGCTTGCCTCGGTTGGCCTCTCATAAGGCAAGGCGCCGGGATTCCACGGAATCAGATTCACTTTGGCGCGCAAGTTTGCGACGAGCCTTGCGACGCGTCGCGCGTCGTCAGCCGAATCGTTGAATCCGCCGAGCAGTACATATTCAAATGTGAGCCGCTCCCATGGGCGCAAGGGATACCTCCGGCAAGCGTCGATCAGCTTTTCGATCGGATATTTGCGATTGATCGGCATGATTTGTTCGCGTTGCTCATCCGAAGACGCGTTGAGCGAAATCGCCAATTTCGGCCGGATTTTTTCCTGCGCCAGCCGCTCGATTCCAGGAACAATGCCGCTGGTCGATAGCGTGGCGTGCTTCGGCGAAATGCCGACCGCATTCGGATCAAGCAGGATTCGCAGCGCAGCCATCACGGAGTCATAGTTCAGCAATGGCTCGCCCTGTCCCATCAGCACAATATTGGTTTGCGGCTTGAGCGCCGAGGCATTTTCCGATAGCGCGACAAGCACTTGTCCCACGATTTCACCGGCCGTCAGATTTCGCACCAGGCCGAGCGTGGCTGTAAGGCAAAACCGGCAATCGACTGCGCAGCCCGCTTGCGTGGAAATGCAAACCGTCTGGCGATTTTCTTCCGGCATGAACACCGTCTCGACATTCGCGGATTTTCCCGCGCCAGCAGCCGGTTCAAGCGCCAGAACGTACCGAATCGTGCCGTCTGCGGAGCGATGTCGCCGAGCAACCTGAGGCAGCGCAATCGACGCCTCGTGCGCCAGCCGCTCGCGCAACTCCTTCGGCAAGTTGGTGATAGAGGCGAAATCGAACCGCCGTTCGGCGTAGATCGCGTGGTAAATCTGCGCGCCGCGATACCCCGGCTCGCCAAGCGTTTCTAGGTACGATCGCAGCTCCTCGACGGATTTCCCAAGCAGGTTTACAGCGGTAATAGACCCTTGCGGCGACATCTTGGCCCGATCATAGCACGGCGAGCGTACCGCGACGTTTGAGCGCGCAGGTCTCGCTCCGCGTCCGATGCGAAATGACATTGGCTCTGCACCGTGCGAGAATGATCGAAGATATGATGAATACTTCGAATGGCATACATAAGGAAACGCTGGCCAACGGTTTGGTGGTGATCACCGAACCGATGGAGCACGTTCATTCCGTGTCGGTCGGAATCTGGCTGCGTCACGGGTCGCGCCAGGAGCCATCCGCGCTCAACGGCATCTCGCATTTCATCGAGCACATGGTATTCAAGGGCACCCGGCGGCGCAGCGCGGAGGACATTGCCCGCGAGGTGGATCGCGTGGGCGGCATGCTCGACGCATTCACTTCCAAGGAAATGGTCTGCTTCAACACCCGTGTGCTCGACGAACATCTTCCGAAAGTTTTCGACATTTTGGCCGACCTGGTTCTCGAGCCGAAATTCGCGGCCGAGGACATTGCGCGAGAGCAGTCCGTCGTCCTCGAAGAAATTCGCATGACCCAGGACAACCCCGAAGACTTGGTGCATGAACTTTTCACGCAGAATTTCTGGAATTCGCATCCGTTGGGAAGGCCGATCCTCGGCACGCCAGAGACGGTATCGGCGCTTTCGCGTGACACCTTGCAATCCTGGTTCGAGCGCCGCTACGGGCCCGATCATTTGGTAATCACCGCTGCTGGTCATCTGACGCACTCGCAACTCATCGACCTTGTTTCCGAGCGGTTCGCGCATCTCACGCCGACCGGCAACTCAACAGCCGACCTCGCGCCGCTCGCCGCGCCGCACATTACCCTGAAGACCAAGCGCGAACTCGAGCAGGTGCATCTGTGCCTCGGCGTGCCGGCTTTTGCCATGACGGATAGCCGCCGCTTCGCGGTTTCGGTGCTGAACAATGCTCTCGGTGGAGGCATGTCGTCGCGGCTGTTCCAAAATATCCGCGAGCGGCAGGGTCTGGCCTATGCAATTTTCAGCGAGATGAGTTCCTACCGCGACACCGGCATGCTTTCGGTCTACGCGGGCACGTCGCTTGACACTGCCGGGCAGGTGGTGCGTTCAGTGCTCGAAGAATTTCGACGCTTGAAGGATGAGCCGCTCGACGAAGAGGAATTGCGCCGCGCCAAGGACCATCTAAAGGGCGCGACACTGCTCGCGCTTGAAGGCTCTGGCCAGCGCATGAACAGCCTGGCTCGCTACCACATGTATTTCAACCGCCACTTCACACCTGCTGAACTGATCGCCATGCTCGAAGCCGTCACGGCTCAGGAAGTGCAGGAAATCGCCCGGGAATTCTTCCAACCGGAGCGGTTAGCCGCCTCGGTGGTCGGAAATCTGAACGGTTTCCAGCTTACACGCGACCAGCTCGCGTTCTGATATCGGCACACCGCTTGCGGGAACTAATGAAGGTCTTCGTATACGACGCGCCCGCCCACAATCGTAAGCACCGACTTCAGTCGCTTGATCCCCTCGTCTGAAACTTTCTGTGGATCGAAATAGTCGCCGCTCAACACCACAAGATCGCCCAGTTTCCCCGTCTCGATCGATCCCAGCTCGTTCTCTTCGTGAAAGAACCACCCGTTATCCGCCGTGTACATGCGCAGCGCCTGCTCGCGAGTCACCTGCTCGCCGGCATTGATCAGCGCTCCGGTACAATCCTTGCCGGTTACCATGTAGAAGATCTCGTACCACGGATCGAGGATCGAAATGTCGCCCGCGTCCGAGCCCGCTCCGGAATGAATGCCGCTCGCGAGTATCGTGCGATACGGAGGGCCCGCAGGCTGGCCCGCCGGCGTGCCTTGGCCGCCTTGTAGATATTTCCAGCCGTGCAGCGCCATACCCACGCCGATATTCTTCATCTCGTCGAGCGTCTTCGCGTCAATCGACGGCACATGTGCGATCGACCAATGCAAATCCGCGATGGGCGTTACCTCGTTGACCTTCTCGTAGGTTTGCGCGGTGAATTGCACTTCCGCCAGCGACAGCGTGTGCTGCTGATACGTCCACCCGCGCTTGGCCACCAGCTCCAGCGCCGCTTCGTAGTTTGCGGGATGCTGCCCTCCGGCGAAATTCGAAAACCATGGGCTGGCGAACTCGCCGATCCCGGAAATTCGTAGCATGCCATCGCCAAAATCCGGAAAAACGTTCAGCAGTCGCTCCCTCAAGATCGGCAGCTCCATCGACTGGTCCATCGAGATCATGAATAGCCTCACGCGCTCGTCGAGCTTCTGCTCGTGGTCCAGCGCCAGAATCTGCTCGTAGACGGTCCACGGATTGCCGCTCGCAATCCCCGCAAATGTAAAACTATCCTGCAGATCGGGGCTGCCCGGATCGGCGAAAACTCCCATATCCACGCTGGTCGTTAGGCCGTAACGCAATGCATACGACTGCGCATACTCGGCGCTGCGAACCTTGTCCTCCAGGCTCTGCATTTTGCGCAGCAGCTCGAGCGCCGCATTGGCCGCGGGCCCTGCCAGCGCGCCCGTCGCACCCACTGCAACTCCGTTGCTCTCGAAAAACTTCTTTCCCAGACTGTTCGTAACTGCCGGACCGAATGTTGCGAAAAACACCGGATGATCCGGCACGGCCTCATCCAATTCCGCGAGCGTTGGCAAGCGGTTTTCCGCGAAGAGCCTGGGAGTCCAGTCGCCGATCGCCGTCACCCACGCTCCAGCCGGCACGGTTTTGGCTCGCTCCTTGAGCATCGCCATCGCCTCCGGGATGCTCGTCGCGGTTTCGACCATCACGTCATAGCCCGGTCGCTGGCTGAACAGCACGAAGTGGTTGTGATCGTCGATCAGACCTGGCACCACCGTGCGCCCGTGAAGATCGATCACCTTTGTGCAGGGATCGAGCTTGTGTCCGCCCGCCGAACCTACATACGCGATGCGTCCCTCCTGAATCGTCACCTCGCTGACCACGCGATCCTGTGCGTCGAATGTATGGATTTTTCCGTTCACCAGCCGCACGTCGCGCGACCACGAGCAAACGTCTTGGCCCGCCGCCGGAAGCCCAGTCGCCAGCGCCACCAGCAACATCAGCAGCGAAAATCGCATGTCTCTTCACCTCGAGATTGAACTTTTTCGCTCACTTTCACCCTGCGGGTCGCGAGCCGTGTACTGCGTCATGTATTCCGAAAAGATCGGCATGGAGGCGCCTCTTGGCGCCCGATTCTATCCCTTCCCGGTTCCCTTTTCCTAACTCGCTGCCTCGTAATGGGTCAGTTTGAATTTTCTTGATCGTGACACAAGGGGTCAAAATTCAAACTGGCCACTACCCGCCGCCTTTTTCCTTTGACGTCGCCGTCCGCCTTTGCCATCATCCTCGGCGGAGGCAGCGGCATCCCGCTTACGATTTCCATTCTGGCCTCGGGCAGTGCGGGCAACGCAACGTTGCTCGAAACAGACCGCACCACTCTCCTCATCGACGCTGGGCTCGGCAAGAAAGAAGTAATGCGGCGCTTTGCGGCGCTAGGCCGCGCGCGTCCCGCCCACGTGGACGCCGTCCTGATCACCCACGAGCATTCCGACCATTGCACGGGCCTCGCGCAAATGGCTCGCGAATGGAATTGCCCCGCATACCTCACCGAGCCGACGCATCGCGAAATTCTCAAAATGTTTCCCGATGGCCCGTTCCAGAAAATGGAACGGATCGAATACATCCATGCGGGCGATGAATTCGAAATCGGCGATTTCAGGATCAATCC
>JASHRI010000292.1 GCA_030037435.1 Candidatus Acidiferrales bacterium
GCTGAGCTGGCAGCTTTTGCTGGCCGCTAGGGTGGGCGCGCACGGATTTGTGACCGCAAAGTCGCCGGCATTCGTGCCGCTGAGAGAGATGCCCGATATGGACGCTGTCGCCGACCCTGCGTTCAAAATCGTGACGATCTGTGTGGCGCTGGTGGTGCCTGTGCTTTGCGCCGCGAAGGCGAGACTCGCGGGTGAAACTTGCAGATTGGGAGCGCTGGTTCCTGTGCCGCTAAGCAAAACTTGCTGCGGGCTTCCGGACGCATTGTCGGAAAAAGTGAGGACCGCGTTTTCGGAAGCACCGACGGCCTGCGGCGCAAATTGAACCATCACTGTGCAACTCGCTCCAATCGCTACAAGTCCGCCGGAGATCGGACACGTCGTGCCATTCGATGCAATTCGGAAATCCGGGGCGTTGGCGCCGGAAAGCAAAATGCTGGAGACGGTGAGCGCAGAACTTCCCTGATTCACCAAAGTGACCTGCTGCGGACCACTGGTGGCGCCGACGGTCTCGCTGCCGAAGGAAAGCGCCATGGATTGCGGGAGGATTTCAGCGATGGGAGATTGTGCACCACCCGTACCGGTTAACTGGACGGTCTGTTCAGAGTTGGCGTTCAAATCGGAGTTGTCCTGAATCGAGATTTGGGAAGTGAACTGACCGGTCGCAGTGGGCGAAAACACGATGGGAATCGAGCAACTGGAGAGCGCCGCCAAGGGCTCGGCGGACGACGCCGGGCACGTGTCCTGTCCCGAGTTGGCAAAAACTGTAGAGTTGGGACCGGCGATACTTGAGATCGTGAGAGGTTCGTTGCCCGAGTTCGTGATCGTGACATTGAGGGCCAGCGAAGTGGTATGAATCGGCTGATTTCCGAAACTGAGGATCGCCGGTGACACGATCGCGTGTGGTCCTTCACCCGAGCCTGTCAGTTCTAGAAGCTGTGGACTGCCGGGAGCATTGTCGGTCACGGCGACGAGCGCAGTTTCTGGGCCGGAGGCGGACGGAGTGAAGCTCACCTCAAACGAGCAACCGGCCGTTACTCCGGGGTTGATGCTGCTATTGAGACAAGACTGATCGAAAGTGATCGAAAAGTCGGAGGCATTCGTACCCAAGACTTGAATCGCGGAAATCGAGAGGCTCGCTTCCCCGCCGTTGTAGACACCGATGGGTTGCGGAGCGCTTTGCGTGCCGAGTGGAGTCAGCGCAAAGGGCACTGTCGCCCAGTTGAAATAGACGCTAGGCGTTGACTGCGAACTTTCCTCCAGTGCCGCGACAAAAGCGTCGCTCGCGGGCGATTGCAACTGGCAGCTTGTGCATGTCTGCTGAAAACCGTCGAGTGGACCGTCAGTGGAAATAGCGGTTGGAAAATCAGCTTCGGTGGTTTGCCCGGCGAGGTAGACGTAACCGTCGCCATCGGCAGCGATTCCGGCTCCCGATGCGCCAACGGCGCCAGCCGGCGGAAACGTGCCGCCGAGAGGGGTGGAATAGACCAAGGAAGCCGCGCCGGAGGCAGTGGTGTCGAATTTGGCCACGAAGGCATCGGTTGAGCCATTGAAGGCTTGCAGATTGTCGTGCCAGGGGAAGTCGAAAGAAGTGGTGGTGCCGATGACGTAGACGCTATCTCCCGACGGCACAGCCAGAGCTTGGCCTGAATCGACAGCTGAACCACCGAGATAGGTTGAGTAGACGAGTGCCGTCGAATTGGACACTGGATCCTGGGAGACCACGGCAAGAAAGGCATTCGCCGAGCCGGTGACTGCCTGATTGGCGTGCAGCGAAGTTTGATAGGCCGTGTTGACACCATCGACAGGAAAGTTCGTCGATTGCGTGGTGCCAGTGACGTAGGCAAGTGGGGGAATGGAAGCATCCACCGCCACGGCGTTTGCCGCGTCTAGGCCGCTGCCGCCGAGAAGTGTGGCGTAGACAAGATCGGACGTGCCCTGCCCGGCGGGCGATATCTTCATCAGGAAAGCGTCGGACGTGCCGCCGCCGTATGTCGACTGAATCGCTCCCGAGGTTGATGGGAAACCGCTGACCATATTCTGAGAACCGCCCGCAATATAGGCGTCCCCGAATGCATCCACGGCAATGCCACCAACAGAAACGTTGGCGGATGAATTGGTGCCCAAGTACGAGCAGTAGGTCAGCGTCGCAGACCCGGGATCGAATTCGGCAAGGAAGCCGTTGCTGTATGGCGACTGGAACGACGCTTGATATGCCCCCGCTGTGACAAGCAGATCGGCTGAAGTCGTGTCGGAAGCGACAAAGATATTTCCGGAGGAGGCGATGGCGATTCCTCCAGTACCGTTTTGCGATTCCGCGCCGCTGCCGCCGAACAGCGTGGAATAGAGCAACGTGGCGCCGGTGGGATCGAGCTCGCTGACGATCAGGTCGTTGCCGGAGCCCCCGGTTATGCCCACAGTCGGTTGACTTCCATCCGTGACTGGAAAGTCCGCGGAGGTGGTGGTGCCAGCGATTGCGGCGTCTCCCGAGGCATCAACGGCGATCTGGCCTCCCGCTTGCGCGCCGCTGCCGCCGAGGAAAGTGAGATACAGCAACGAAGATGTTCCAGTGACTGAAGGATTGATTTTCGCGATGTAGAACTGCGACGGCCCGCTGCCAGAGCCCAGCCGCGCGGACGCAGCGTCGGGAAAGCTAGACGACGACGTGGTAGTGCCCGCGAGATAAATATTTCCTTGCGAGTCGAGCGCCAATCCGGCCGCGGTTTCGGCGCCTGTGCCGCCGAGAAACGAAGCGTAGGAGACAGTGAGAGACGGGTCGACAACGAGCGAGGCGTTGAGATCGTGCGGGCCGACCTGAAAGCCAATCGATCCATCCGCGTAAATTCGATAGGCACCATCGACAGGGCGGCGTCCTGCCGGACCCGCGGCGGCCGATGATGAGCATTTTGCGGCACCCCGCTCTTCATAAATATGCGGCTTTCTCATGCGCAGCTCGGTTCGACCGGCCAGCAATGAAAGATCCCCGTTCTTTTCGATTCGCGCGCTATCCGCGCCACTCAATTTCAAGCGAAGCCGGGACACATCAGCGCCAGGCGCAAAACGCAAGTCGTATTCGATTCCCTCATCTGTACCGTAGACCACTGCACCGGCCAGCCCCGTGGGCGATTCGACGCGCGCGAAATGTGGAACGCGGGTATGCCACAGGCGTGGGTCACGTCCAAGGAAGTAGTTGCTGACGGCGGCAAGTTTGTCATTTCCCTGCCAAGCGAACTGCTGAAGGCGCGCCGCGCAGGGTGCGTGGAGACATGTTTTCTGTTTCCACGCCAGGCGCATGGTCACGATTTTTTTGGCAGCGGCGGTTCGCCCCTGCGAACTACCTGAGAGTTCGACTGCGATCTCCGAACGCGTGAGGAAAACTGTCAAGCCTCTGCCGCGTCCGAGATATTCGACACCAGGATTCGACTGACCGACGTTGGGCTCAAAGGCAACTGGAATGGACAAGCTCGCCTTGCAGGCACGAGCGGTGGCGCACGTGGGTGCCCGCCGCGCTGGAGCTGAGATTTCACTCATCCGTGGCGCAACAGCTGCGCGCGTAGAGGCACTTCGAGCGCGCGTGGCGGGAGACAACGTTCTGTGGACACTTGCGAAAAGCCGATGCGGGCGTGACGAGAGAGAAGATATGCTGCGCGGCGTGAAGAAAAGAACAGCGCCCGCCGCAAAGGCGAAAAGGCACACAACCAACCGCTTCCAATTCATTAGGCCCTCCTCCAGCGGCGAGATCAAGTCTCGCGACCAGGTTGGGCGGCTCAAATACAGCCGAGCCAACTGCAATTAGTTTGAAAATCTAGAATCCCCGACGGAGGGGACGCCGGGAATATCGCGCGGGCGATGTGAAAAGTCAATACGTCTTATCGACGTGCGATGAACTCGATCCCAATTTGGGAAACGTAGCGATCAGTCGGCCGCGGCGGCAGGTTCGGCCGGCCACGCGAAATTGTCTTCGCCAAGAGCGGCTTCCAGCATACCTTCGACTGGCAATACGTCGATCGGCAGGCCGCCCTTCCAGAGTGCAACGCTAAAAAGCAACTGCCGACGGTCGCGCACGTCGAAGAGTTGGCGCGAAAGGCCGATTTCGAGGATCTTTCCGTATGCCGCCGAGACGAAGGTCTCGGGCTTCAGGAGACAAACACCGGCTTGTTCAACGATGCAGCCAGCCAGACGGCTGTGTTCCACTCGGACGGTAATGCGAGTCTCGCGAGAATCCCACAGAGTCAGACGCAACTGGAAATCGGGCATTTCCGCGATGGCTTCCGGCAGCGGATCGACTCGCATATAGAAATGCGCCGGCCCGAATCCATAATGCAAGCCTCCCAGGACGTACTGGCGCCCGTGCATGGCGCTGCTGCGACGATCAGTGGAATAAAGTCCAGCACCCATCCACTCGAAATAATTGCTTTCGCGCCCGTCGACCTGGACGTTGAGGTAAGCCGCGGGCGGTTCGCGACGTTCGCGCTCGGGAGCGCGCTTGATGGGATGCGCCAGAGCATCAGGAGCCTGCTCGCCCAAGGCGTTGTAGATTTCGGTAAGGTGATTGCGATAGAGCGCGTCGAATTCCGCGTCGTTCGAAGAGGCGTGCTCGGGCCCATACCACCAGCACCAGTCGCTGCCCTCGGCGGCAAGCACCGCTTCGTAGGCCCGCTTCCCGCGAGAGTGCCATCCAGAATCGGAGCCGGAAGACGCAGCCCGGGCGGCCGCGCGTTCGTAGGCCTCGCGAGCGTCGCGCAAGAGATCCCAGGCGCGCACATCTTCCGCATGGCCGATCCAGACATCGAAATTGGCGTTGATCCAGGAGGCGGGGAAAATTCCTTCGAGGCGCGGCGAGTCTGGCGCGGCTGTGATGGCTTCGCTCACGGTAAGAGCGCGGATGTCCGGGTCCTGCTGAATGCGCGCGTAGAATTTGCGCAGAAATTCGCGGCCATTTTCCGGGTAATACTCCCAGGCATTTTCACCGTCGAGAATCACGCTGACGGTTGCCGGTTGGGCATCGCCTTGGCGTTCGCCGATCGCGCGGATTCGGTGGTGCAGATTTTCGGCGGCGGCATCGGCGCCCATGCGGCTGTAGACAAAGCCGACAAGGTCGGAAAGATAGTGGTCGCGAAACAGGCCGGTAATCGCCTGGGCGTTGCGTTGGAACCGCCAGGGACTGTAGAGCACCGAGGCGTTCTCGGGGTATCCGGACGCGTCGCGCCAGAAACCGATATTGCGGGTTCGGCCGAGCACGCCTTCGTCCGTGGCGAACCAGCGAAAACCGAGTTCAGCAGCGATTTCGAGCGTTTGATCGGAAACGGAACCCTCGGACGGCCAGAGGCCCACGGGAAGCTTACCGAATACGCGTTCGTGAAAGGCGCGGGCGCGGAGAAGCTGCTCGCGCGCGTCCTGCGGATACCGGAATGCGGGCTGAGGCAGCGGGGTATGAGCGTTGGCAACGCGGGCGATTTCGGTGTCGCAGAGAAGCGGCAGAATCGGATGGTAGTAGGGCGTTGTGGAGATTTCGATTTGGCCGCGCGCGGCCGCACGCCGATATTCAGGCAGCACGGCGGCGAGAAGTTCATGCTGCTTGGCGAGCAGGATGGCCTTGTCGTCTTCCGTAAAATTCTCACCCTTGTCTGAGAGCTTGTGGACGGCCGCGTCCTTCGTCAGATACTCTTCGTCCATCCAGGCGAGCTGCGAAAGCACCTGCAAATCGCGCCATTCGCGCGGCGTCCAATGCGCTACGCACGCCTCGGCGCCACCCGCGCGCGCCTGTGCGGCGAGATCGCCGAATCTGGGCCAGCGGCGGAGAAAATTGTCGTTCACCTGAAAGGCGCGATCGAGGGCCTGGTGCTTGTCCTCGGGCGTTAGCACGTCGACGCGGGCGAACGCAATGTCGAACCACGGTTCGCGAAATTGCCCGCTGGCATACTGCTCGATTTGCTCGGCGAGCAGAGGCACAAAATTAAATGTAGCGTGAACTTGCGGAAACTCTTCCAGAACCTTGACCATGCCCCAATAGTCTTTGAGCGCGTGCAGGCGCGTCCACGGCAGGACGTAGCGGCCACTAGAGGGGTCGCGGTATTGCGGCTGATGCATGTGCCAGAGAAGAACCAGATGGACTCGGCTCACCCGACTAGATGCTCCTGACTTTACGGACTGCCGCGAGAGGGGTTAGTTGACAGGCCAGGCATTGCGCAAGTTCGCGGCCTGCGGGCGCTATTTGCCGATTCCATTTCCCGGACGCGCTGATGCTAGAATGATCGGGCGCTACTATGCGCCTGCTCGACCGATACATCTGCCGCGAAGTGGTATCCCACGCTTTCCTGGGCCTCATCGTCTTTACTTTCGTCCTGTTCATTCCGCGCCTGGTGACATTGATGGAGCTGATTGTGCAGCATTCGGGCAGCTCCGGGGATACCGCGCTGCTGCTGCTCTGCACGCTGGCGCCGGTGATGGTGTTCACGCTGCCGATGGCCGTGCTGGTGGGCGTGCTGATCGGGCTGGGCAGGCTTTCGGCCGACAGCGAAATCGTCGCGCTGCACGCTTCGGGCATCAGCCTTCGCCGCCTGTTGGTTCCCATCGGTGTACTGGCTCTAGCCGCCGCGGTCGTGACTCTGGCGACCACATTCTGGCTGAGCCCGGCATCGCTGCGCACGGCGCGGAGGCTGGAAGTTCAACTGCTGGCATCGCAAGCTCCATTTGCGGTTCAACCGCGGGTGTTCGACGAGCGCTTTCCACATTTCGTATTATACGTGCAGGACGTAGAAGCGTCAGCAGCGCGGTGGCGAGGCGTTTTTCTCGCCTCAACCGAATCCGATTCCACAACCTCGATCACCACGGCCGAGAACGCCATGATCATCTCGGGTCCGAGCAAAGGTCAAGTGGAGCTGCACCTGGGAAGCGGCAGCACGCACGAATACGATCCACGATATCCGAGCCGTTACAACGTCACCACCTTTGGAGCAAGCTCCATCGCCGTGGACCTTTCGGGCGCGGCGACAGTTGCAAGAAACGTGCCGCTTTCTCCAGCGGAACGCTCTATGAGCGAACTGCTGACAGACCATGGGCCGCGCTGGCGCGAGGCGCGCGTCGAATTGCAAAGGCGCATCGCGTTCCCTGTGGCTTGCCTGGTATTTGCGTTTCTAGGCGTGCCAATCGGGGTGCGTCCCCGCAGAGGAGGTCGCGCCGCGGGCCTGATCCTGACGCTCGCGCTGATCGGCGGATACTATTTTCTCTTCGTCTACGGCGACCATATGGCGGAACAAGGAAAAATTGCGCCGTGGATTGGTGTGTGGGCTGCGAACATCGTGACCGCCGCCGCCGGCATACTCTTCTTTGGGCGAATCGAGAACATCCGCAGGCCCAGCCGGTTGCTAGCGCGACTGGAGGCGTGGTGGCCGGGTTTTCGAACTGCGTGGCAGCCCACAAATCATCCGGATGGTGTGCCCAATGGCGGGATTTCGCTGGGGCAACCGTCGGTGGGAATTCGCAGAGTGATCGGCGCAGGGTCGGCGATGGCGTTTCCCATGCTGGTGGACGTCTACCTGCTGCAGCAATTTTTCTATTACTTCTTCGTGCTGCTCGCTAGCTTCGTGCTGATCTTTGACGCGTTTACGCTGTTCGATTTGCTGGCGGACATTTCACGGAACCACATCGCGGTGCTGACCGTGGCGAACTATTTTCGCTTTCTTGTGCCGCTGATGGTCTACCAACTTGCACCGCTAGCGACGCTGGTGGCTACCCTGGTAACCCTGGCGGTGCTGGCAAAAAACAACGAAGTGGTAGCCTTCAAGGCCAGCGGCGTAAGCCTATATCGCATCGTGCTGCCGCTGTTGCTGGCGGGATGCCTGCTGGCGGGCGGAATGTTTTTGCTCGACGATACGTTCCTGCCATACGCCAACCAAAGGCAGGATGCTTTGCGCAGCATCATCAAGGGCCGGCCCGCGCAGACGTACCTGCAGCCCGGGCAGCAGTGGATTCTGGGTACGAAGAGCAAGATTTACAACTACGAGTTCTTCGATTCCGATCGCAAGTTTTTCGGCGGCTTGAACGTATTCGAGCTCGACCCGAAGACGTTTCAAATGCGGAAGAGAGTTTATGCGGCGCGGGCCACATGGGAACCGACGCTGAACACCTGGGTGTTGACGGGTGGTTGGGTGCGCAATTTCGATACCGACGGCCACGTGACGAGTTACGCGCCCTTTCAAGCGACGTCGCTTCCCGAGCTGACCGAGCAACCTGGATATTTTCAGCGTGAGGTGCGGCAGTACTACCAGATGAACTGGAGGCAACTTGGCCAGTACATCGTGAGCCTGCGCCAGGCAGGGTTCGATACGGCCCGGCTTTCCGTGCAATGGCAGAAGAAATTTGCGTTTCCATTGATTGCGGCGATTATCGTGTTTCTGGGCGCGCCGTTTGCTTTTCTCGTCGGCACGCGCGGCGCAATCGGGGGCTTGGCGCTGGGAGTTGGGGTTGGCATCGTCTACTGGGCTGCGGCAGCGCTATTTGAGGCAATGGGCTCCATAGGACAGCTCCCTCCCCTGCTTTCAGCATGGGCTCCGGACGCTATCTTCACCTTCCTCGGAATCTATTTCTTCCTCAGGATGCCTACCTAGGTTCAAATTCGCGAAAAGGCTTCGGGTTGGGTTTGTCGCTTCGAGGCGCCGCTGAGATCAGCTGGCGGAGTCCGCAGCGGATGCGCGCTGCTCGGCGGGAATACCCTGCCGCTGGCGTCGATTTTCGACGCTCGCGCGAACGAACGCAGCGAAAAGCGGGTGCGGTGCGAGAGGCTTCGACTTGAATTCCGGATGAAACTGGCAGCCTACGAACCAGGGATGTTCGGGGGCCTCGACGATTTCGACGTAAACGCCGTCGGGCGTGCGGCCCGTGATGCGAAAACCGGCGCGAGTCAGCGTTGGCTCGTATTCACAGTTAAATTCGTAGCGATGGCGATGGCGTTCGGAAATCTCCAGTTGGCCGTAAGCTTTTTGAGCGAAGGACCCTGGCTCTAGCTTGCAGGGCCACGCTCCCAGGCGCATGGTGCCGCCCATCTCGTCGACGCCGAGAAGCTCGCGTAGCTTGTAAATGACGCGATGAGGAGTGCCGGCGTCGAATTCCGTGCTATCGGCGCGCTCAAGCTTCGAGACCTGGCGCGCGTATTCGATTGTCGCGCACTGCATTCCAAGGCAGATGCCGAAGAACGGAACCTTCTTCTCGCGCGCGTAGGTGATGGCGTGGACCATTCCGGCGATCCCGCGCTTGCCGAATCCGCCTGGAACAAGAATGCCGTCAACGTGGCGCAGCAGACGTTCGGCGGCGGCCGGCGAATCGATGTCCTCGGCTTCCACCCATTCGATCACCACACGTTGGCGATTGGCGAGGCCTCCGTGTACGAGAGCTTCGCGAAGGCTCTTGTACGCATCTTCCAACTGAACATATTTTCCGACCACCCCGATGCGGACCTCGCCCTGCGGATGCTCCAAGGTTTCCAGCATCGCCAGCCAGCGGCTCAGATCGCGCGGCGGTGCATCCATACGAAACAGACGCAGGATCTGCTCGTCCAGACCTTCGGATGCCAGCGACATCGGGACTTCGTAGATGTTGGCAACATCCGTGGCAGAAACGACGCACGATTCGGCGACGTTGCAAAAGAGCGCGATTTTGGCTTTCAGGTCGGCGCCGAGCTGACGGTCGCTGCGGCAAATTAATATGTCTGGCTGGATACCGATACTCAGCAGCTCTTTGACGCTGTGCTGCGTCGGTTTGGTTTTGAGTTCGCCGGCCGTCGGAATGAAAGGCACCAGCGTGAGGTGCGCGAAAACGACATTCTCGGCGCCGAGTTCGAGCCGCATCTGGCGAATGGCTTCCAGAAACGGCAGCGATTCAATGTCGCCCACCGTGCCGCCGATTTCGACGATGACAACGTCGACATCGACCGCGACCTTGCGAAAAGCAGCTTTGATCTCATCGGTAACGTGCGGGATCACTTGCACGGTCTTGCCGAGAAAGTCGCCGCGGCGCTCTTTGGCGATGATGGATTCGTAGATGCGACCGGTGGTCCAGTTATGGTCGCGCGTGAGATGAGCAGACGTGAAACGCTCGTAGTGGCCAAGGTCGAGATCGGTTTCCGCGCCGTCGTCTGTGACGAAAACTTCGCCGTGCTGATACGGCGACATCGTGCCAGGATCGACGTTCAGGTAGGGATCGCACTTCTGAAGGCTGACCCGGAGACCGCGGCTTTCGAGGAGGCACCCGATGGATGCGGCTGCCACGCCTTTACCGAGGGAAGAAACCACGCCGCCCGTAACGAAGATGTACTTCGGGCCGGTCCGCAAGGCGCTCGATTTCCTCCAGTGGAATCGGCGTACGACGCATTATGTGCGGAAAGGCCGCGCGTGTCAAATCCGAGATTTTTTCGCGCGATTCCTAGTGATTTTTCGCCAGAAATCCGCGGCCGCGGACTGTCTCCCCAGATGGCCGTTGGGAGCATCAGCACGGCACCACGTGAAGCGCGAGCCCCGAATGACATGGACACGTGCAATCGCGCTTGCACCTGCGCACGATCTTCGACAAGCTACGGACGATGTGACGAATCCGATGCTTAACCATCTTTCTGCTGATTATTACGCGGCGAGGGCTACGCTGGTTTCACATGAGAGCGTCTTCGGGTGGGGCTGTCGCGGGACACTTAGGCGTTCGCGGCGTGGGCTTGAGCAAGCAGCAAATCGATATATGCTTCGCGCACAAGTTGGCTGCGCTCGATGCCAAGAGAGCCGAGTAACTGTTCTGCGATCACGGTGCCTTCCGCCTGCGGCTGCCCATCTCGCAGCATAACCTCAAGTTCCAAAAAGCAGCCGAGATCATCCACGATGTCGAGATGAATTCGCGTCTGACCCGAAAGGAAAACGCGCCGCCGTTTGCGAACCACACCCACGATAGGCAGCACTGCTGAAAGGATGCCTTTCAGCGCGATCGGATCCGGCGTTCGGGCGATGGTGTAGCGAGATAATTTTGGACCTTCGGCGTTTGCTCGCTCGTATAAGATCAATTCACCAGACGAGCCGCCGAAATAGCGCAGCTTCAGCCTGCCAGCAGGAGCGGAGAAGAAGATATCCTCCTGCCACAGTTCCTCGGTAGGCAGAACGGCGAGGCGGCGCGCTAATTCGCGCAACCCATCTTCCCCGCTAAGCCGCGCCTTGATTTCGAGGTTGAGTCCCATCGGCATGGTCCCTGCGGCCAAAACGGTCAGGACGCAGCGCTTCGGCCGCTTTCGGCTCGCAGTAGCTTTTCGACGCGTTCAAGATCGCCGGGCACATCGACGCTGACTGCGTCGTAATCGGACTCAACCATTCGAATGCGAAAGCCGTTTTCGAGCCAGCGAAGCTGTTCGAGTTGTTCGAGGACTTCGAGCTCGCCCGGCGGCAAAGTCGGAAATTCCAGCAGAGCGTCGCGGCGAAAGGCATAGAGGCCAATATGTTTCCAGTGCTGCGCGGTAACAGTGTGCTGCGCGTCACGCACCCACGGAATCGGCGCGTGCGAAAAATAGAGAGCATTCCCGTCGAAGTCGCGCACAACCTTGGTGATGTGCGGGTCCATGATGTCGTTGCGATGCTTAATGGCAACGCACGGGCTCGCGACCTGAACGGACTCATCCTCGATCATCGCCGCCACAACAGCGTCGATCGTAGCGGGATCGATCAAAGGTTCGTCTCCTTGAATATTGACGTAAATCCCGGCCGCCAGATGTGTAGCCACTTCGGCGACGCGATCCGTACCTGTATGGTGGTCCGAACGGGTGAGAATGGCTTCTCCCCCGAAAGTCTCGACTGCGGTCTTGATGCGCGGATCATCGGTAGCCACCACCACGCGAGATACACGCTCCGCCTGATTCACACGTTCGACCACGTGCTGGATCATTGGCCGGCCGGCAAGGGCCGCAAGCGGCTTACCCGGGAAGCGCGATGAGGCATGGCGCGCTGGTATCACGGCGATGATTTGGTTGGATTCAGCACTCATGGGCTAACCCGGCGGTCCTCGCAGCAGCACCATCTTAACACGCTGGATATAGAGCTCCCGATAAGCTTCCTGGAAACCTTGGCAATTTCGACCAGGCCCTTGATTCGGATTTTGAGGGTGTTACAATGTCGGCAACTAGCAGTTGGGGGCCCTCGTGAGAAACCGCACGACCGACCGATGCCGTTGGGTGGCGTTAGTGATAGGTTACGCGGCCTTAGCGGTGGTGCTCGCGATTCCCTTCGCATCATCCGTCCTAGCACAGGAAGCAGCTGGCCCAGCGCCGCCTCCGTCGGACCAAAATCAAAAGATCATTAAAGGCAAGCCCCTGAAGTCTGAAACCGACATGACTCTAGTGGGCGTGTCTGTAACCGATCCGTTGGGCCGCCTCGTAACGGGACTGGAGCAGGAGGATTTTCGCGTTTTTGAGGACGGCACGGAACAGGAGATCGTGCACTTCGCGAGTGAGGACGTGCCCGTTTCCATTGGCGTGATTTTCGATATGAGCGGAAGCATGACGGACAAAATCGAAAAGTCGCGCAAGGCTGCCGTCCAATTTTTCCGTACCGCCAATCCGCAGGATGAGTTTTTCCTCGTTGATTTTAACGACCGGGCCCAACTCGTGAGCCAGTTCACCAGCAGCGTCGACCAGCTCCAGGACCGGCTGCTCTATACCGCAGCGCACGGCCTGACCGCATTGTATGATGGCGTCTACCTCGGGCTGAGCCAGATGCGAGGAGCACACAACACGAGGAAAGCATTACTCATCTTATCGGATGGGGGTGATAATCATAGTAGGTACACCGAGACGGAAATCCGCAAGTTCGTGCAGGAAGCGGACGTGCAGATTTACGCGATCGGATTGTTCGAGCCCGATGGCGGACCCACTCCGGAAGAGCGAGCGGGACCGGCATTGCTCTCGGACTTGACGCAGATGACCGGCGGCCGGATGTTTGTGGTGCAGAACCTAAGTGAACTGCCGGACATCGCGACGAAAATCAGCATGGAGCTGCGCAACCAGTATGTTATTGGATATCGACCAAGCAGCCGCGCGCACGACGGCAAATGGCGAAAAATCAAGGTCAAGCTTCGCCCGCCGAAGGGGCTGCCGCCACTCACCGTGTGGGCTCGCAGCGGATACTACGCGCCGGGTCATTAGCCGAATTTCACTCCTCGTTTTGGGTCTGGTCTGCTTGATCGCCTTGCTGGCAAGCCCGCGCGCAGGGGCGCAAAGCCCTCTGCCGCCGCTGGCCCCTCCAAATCCTCCGCCGCCTCCAACGCAATCGGCTCAGGGCGGGCACCGACTGAAGACCACCGTCGATCTGGTGGTATTGCATGTCACGGTCTCAGACTCGAAGGGCGAGTTTGTGCCGAGCTTGAAGGAGAACGATTTCCGGGTGTACGAGGACAAGGTCGAACAGAAACTTTCCGTTTTCTCCCGAGACGATATACCGGTGACCATGGGTTTGGTAGTCGACAACAGTGGCAGTATGCGCGAGAAGCGGGCCCAGGTGAATGCCGCGGCCATGACCTTCGTGAAAACGAGCAACCCACAGGACGAAGCGTTCGTAGTCAACTTCAACGACGAGTATTACCTCGATACAGACGGCGACTTCACCAACGACCAAAAGGATCTTAATGAAGCGCTATCGAGAATTGATACGCGCGGCAGCACGGCGCTCTACGACGCCGTGATCGGATCGCTGAATCATTTGAAGAAGGGGCACAAGGACAAGAGAGTGCTGCTTCTGGTCACCGATGGCGACGATGACGCGAGCCGCGAGTCGTTCCAGGACACGATCAAGGCAGCCGAGGAATCCAATGCGGCGATCTACGCAATCGGAGTATTCAGCGACGACGACCGCAAAAATGACAAGCGCATGGTGCGGCACTCCAAGAAGGTCCTAACCGAACTAGCTGAAGCGACCGGCGGCCAAGCGTATTTCCCCGATGATCTTGCGGACGTGACTCCAATCTGCGAGCAGGTGGCCAGGGAGATCCGCAACCAATACACGATCGGCTACTACCCCTCCAACGATTCGCGAGATGGCACCTTCCGAACCGTACAGGTGAAGGTTCAGGCGCCGGGCGATTTGGGCAAATTGTTGGTCCGCACCAGGACCGGTTATTACGCGCCGAAATCGTCATCGGCCGACTGACGAGCCCTATCGGCCAGCATTCATTCCACAAACTTCAGCGGAACCGAAGCGACGGATTTACCGGAGCTTGCGCAGCGGCGTATAATTTTTGGTTAGGCACATGCCGCCAGAATCCACAGAGAAGCCCATATCCGCGGGAGCCCGGAGTACCCGCCCGAAGACCGTCCCCTCGCCAGGCGATGCGGATGAAATTCGGGTGAGCGGGGCGCGGGTTCACAACCTGAAAAACATCGACTTCGCCATCCCGCACAACGCGATCACGGTGGTTACGGGAGTGTCCGGCTCGGGCAAGTCCAGCCTTGCGTTTGACACGCTCTACGCTGAAGGCCAGCGCCGCTACATTGAATCGCTCTCGGCCTACGCCCGGCAGTTTCTTGAACGCATCGAAAAGCCGGATGTGGACGAAGTCACCGGCATTGCCCCGGCCATTTCAATCCGCCAGAAAAATTCCACGCGCAACCCTCGATCGACCGTCGCGACGGCGACCGAAATCTACGATTACCTGCGGCTGCTCTATGCGCGCGCCGGCCACACTTTTTGCCTGCGCTGCGGCGAGGAAGTCCGCAAAGATTCACTCGACGAAATCGCCGCGCGCGTGCTGGCCCTGCCTGAGGGAAGGCGTTTTTACGTCCTTTATGAATTGAAGGTCACGCCGGAGCCAACCGGCGTAGCAGCCACACGTGCGCGCAAGTCGGCGAAGCTGACCGCCGACGCGATCCGACAGTCGCTAATCAGCCTGCGAAAACGTGGATTCAACAGGCTATATCAGGGCGGCAGGGTCTTCGAATTCTCTACGCCGGAGGAACTGCTCGACGTTGATTTTACGAAACCGGTCTACGTGCTTGTTGATCGGTTAGTCCTGTCACCCGAAATTCGCTCGCGGCTCGTCGACTCGATCGAGATCTGCTATCGCGAGGGCCGCGGCGAAGCAATTCTCGAATTCCCGCCCGAGGCTGCAGACAACGGCTCCGATTCGTCTGCGCCAGAACGGCTTGTTTTCAACGAACGCTTCGACTGCAAAAATTGCGGCGCCACCTATCAGGCTCCAGAGCCGCGCCTTTTCTCATTCAACAATCCATACGGCGCCTGCCCGCGGTGCCAGGGGTTTGGCAACACCATCGACTTTGACCCAGAGCGCGTAATCCCCGATCAAGGCAAATCGCTCGCCGAAGGAGCGATTGAGCCGTGGACGAAGCCTAGATATAAGCCTCTGACGATGGAAATGCGGAAATATGCGCGCGCGCACGATATTCCGCTCGACGTGCCTTACCGCGAACTGACCGTCGCGCAGCGCGATGCGATCCTTGAGGGCGACCCAAAAGAGGGCTTTACCGGCGTCAAAGGGTTCTTCGCATGGCTGGAGAGAAAGAAATACAAGCTACACGTGCGTGTGTTTCTCAGCCGCTATCGCGGCTATGCCACCTGCCCCGATTGTCAAGGAACACGCCTTCGAGCTGAGGCACGCGCCGTGAAAATCGCCGGCCGCTCGATCACCGAGGTCTGCCAGATGACGGTGAAAGAGGCCCGGCCGTTCTTCGACCACCTGCAATTGAGCGCTGCGGAAACGACCATCGCCGAAAAAATACTCGAAGAGATCCAGCAGCGGCTGCGCTTCCTCGACGAGGTAGGGCTCGACTATCTTACCCTCGATCGGCTGACTTCCACGCTTTCCGGCGGCGAGGCGCAGCGGATTCAACTGGCCACATCCCTCGGGTCGCATCTCGTCGGCGCACTCTACGTCCTCGACGAGCCGTCGATTGGCTTGCATCCGCGCGACACCAACCGGCTCATCGAAATTCTGAAGGGTCTGCGGGATCTGGGTAATACGCTCCTGGTTGTCGAACACGATCCCGATACGATTCTCGCCGCCGATCACATTCTCGATCTCGGGCCCGGCGCCGGCGAACATGGCGGCGCACTGATTTTCGCCGGATCGCGCGCGGAGTTGCTCGCGGACGCTGACTCACTCACTGGCCGATACCTGCGCGGCGATATGCGCATCGCCATCCCTTCGCAGCGCCGAAAGCCGCACGGCAAAGTTCTGAAAATCGAGGGTGCGCGCAGCCACAATCTGCAAGGCGTCGATCTGATGATCCCGCTGGGCGTGCTGGTGGCCGTTACGGGAGTGTCAGGCTCGGGCAAGTCGACGCTCGTATATGACGTCCTCTACAAAGCGCTCGAGGCCAAGCGCACCGGCGGCAACTGGCGCGCCTACTGCGCAAGACTCGAGGGCGATGCTGCTCTCGCCGCGATCGAAATGGTCGATCAATCGCCGATCGGCCGCACGCCGCGCTCGAATCCGGCGACCTACTTGAAGGCATTCGATCCAATTCGCGACGTGTTCGCCGCCACCCCCGACGCGAAGAAGCGCGGCCTCACCGCGGGGCACTTTTCGTTCAACATTCCCGGCGGCCGCTGTGAGGCCTGCCAAGGCGACGGCACCGTTACCGTCGAGATGCGTTTCCTGGCAGACGTGGAGCTTGTTTGTGAGGAATGCCGCGGAACGCGCTACAAGAGCAGCGTGCTTGAGGTTCGCTACAAAGACAAAAATATCCACGATGTGCTGCAGATGACCGTTCGCGAGGCCTTGGCGTTTTTCGCTCCGAATCCCAAAGTCACTGCGCGACTGCGCGTGCTTGAGGAAGTCGGGCTCAACTATCTCCGCCTGGGACAGTCCGGCACCACGCTGTCCGGCGGCGAGGCGCAACGCCTGAAACTTGCCGCGCATCTCACGCGGCAGGAGAACACCGGCATCCTGTACATCTTCGACGAACCGACAACCGGCCTTCACTTCGATGACATTCAGAAATTGCTCACCGCGTTTAGGAAATTGATCGAGGGCGGCGCCTCCGTGCTGATCATCGAACACAACTTGGATGTAATCAAATCCGCCGACTGGATCATCGACCTCGGCCCCGAAGGCGGCGACGCCGGCGGCCGAGTCGTCGCCGCGGGAACGCCCGAACAAGTGGCGCGAAATCCCCATTCGCATACCGGAAAATTCTTGGCGCGTTTGCTAAATCCGAGAAACGGCGGCAATCACGGAAGCCCCGCCGCGCCGGCTGCAACGAACTCTTCAAATAGCAATCCCGAACTAAAATGAATCGCGTTCTGACGTCGATCGTCTGTTGCGCTCTGGGCATTTCGCTCGGCGCGTTTCAGTTGCTCGCGCAAGAAGGCGGCGTCACCAAAAGGAAGGTCCCCGCCGACCCCGACGCCGAAGCTTTGAACCGCCTTTTGACCGCGGCTCAAGATGCGATGGACGAAAAGGACTACGAGACCGCCGCGCAGAATTATCAAGACTATCTTGCCAAGAAGCCCGACGATGCCATCGTTCACTACGACCTGGGCTACGCTTACACCGCCATGAAGCGTCCATCCGACGCCAAGTCCGAATACGAGAAGGCGATTTCCCTCGACGACAAAATGGCGCCAGCGTATTTAAATCTGGGCCTCACTCTTCTCGAAAGCGATCCCGCCGAGGCCGTCGATCCGTTGCAACACGCAGCGGACTTGGCTCCGGACCAGGCTGAACCAAAATTCCTGCTCGGCACTGCTCTCGAACGCAGCGGAAAACTTGCGCCTGCCATTGAACAATATCAGGCGGCCGAAAAACTCGGCGACAAGGACGTCGACCTTCATTTGTCGCTCGGCCGCGCACTGCTGACCTCCAACCGGCCCGCCGACGCCGAACCGGAATTTCGAGCCGCCTTGGCTTTGCGCCCGAATGCCGCAGATGCGCACTTGGGACTGGCTCAATCCTTGATCGCGGAAAAGAAACCGGATGCGGGCTCGGCCGAACTCGGCGCTTACCTGCAATCGCATCCCAGCGATAGCCGCGCTCGCATCGAGCTCGCATCCTTGCTCGTGGACCAGGGCAAGAATGACGACGCCCTCGCGGAGCTCGACCGCGCCGCCGCCGCTGGCCCCGAAAACCTTCGTGCGCTGAAGCTGCGCGCACGGATTTTCTTTGCGAAAAAACAATTCGACAAGGCAGTGCCGGTTCTGCAAAAGGCCGCTACGATGGCTCCGCAGGACGTGAACATGCATGCGCTGCTTGGTCACGCCCTGCTCGAGACGAAAGACTATTCCGGCGCAGTGCGAGAACTTACCGTCGCCAACCGTTTGGATCCGACCGCCAACGACGTGCTCAGCGATCTCGTCGGCGCCGAATATTCCACCGGCAACTACCAAACCACGCTTGCGATTCTCGACGGACTCTCGAAACGCGAAGACCTTCCGGCCGCCAGTTGGTTTATTCGCGGCTCCTGTTACGATAAACTAGGGCAACTCGCTCCAGCTCTCGACGCATATCAGAAGTTTCTGCAGCTCAACACGGACGAAAACAGCGATATGTACTTCGAGTCTTCCTCCCGGGTGCGAACTTTGAAGCGCGAGTTGGGCGACAGGAAAAAATAGCCAAATTGAGGGAATAGAAGGGGTCTAAGCGAAGTTTTAGTTCTAAGAGGTCATCTGATCGAAGTTTTGGTTCTAAAGAGGTTGTCTAACCGAAGTTTGAATTCAAAAGAGGTCGCTCTTGCGTCGGATATTCTTGATTGGCGCGCCCCTTCTACTCATAGGACTGCTCGCCGGCGTCACGCTTGCGAAAGATCAAACCGCGGAGTTGCGTGCTCGCTTTGACCAGGAATCCAACCCGGTCCGCAAGGCGAAGATGATGCCTAAACTGGGAAGCGCGCAGTTTTCGGATATTGAAAGCGATGTGGCGGAATCTAACATGAGCGGCGCCCTGAGTATTCTCGATCAATACCGCACGGAAGCCGGAACATGCCTGAACGGTTTAGATGCAACCGGAGTCGACGCCGAAAAGCATTCCGCCGGATTCAAGTCCCTGCAAATTTCGCTTCGCGAAGCGCTTCGCCGCCTCGACAGTCTGATGGGCGGCCTTACTGCGGATCAACAAGCTCCCTTTCTCGAAGTGCGCAAGGACTTGGATCAAATGAACCGCCATTTGATCCGCGAGCTGTTCCCGCGCGAACCTGGCAGCGACGCCGCGCCGGCGAAGCCCGGGCAATAGGAGTATCAACATGCGACCCAGGATGCTACGGCTCACGATTTTCTTCGCCGCTGCCCTCGCGTTGCTGCCGGTCGCGCGGGTATCTATCGCGCAGTCGCAGCACAAGGACTACTTGAGCGACGAAGAGGCCGACAAAATCCGCGACGCCGGCACCCCAGGAGAGCGTATCAAGCTCTATATTTCGTTTGCTGATGACCGGCTGAAAAAGTTTGACTATGAGCTTAATCGCTCCGTCCCCGAACGGCGCCGGGGGGAAATCCTGAACGGGCTTCTAAATGGCTATGAAGGCTGTGTGGACGACGCTGCCGACCAAATTGATGTCGCCCAAGAAAAACAGATTAATATTCACGAGGAGCTAAAACTGATCCAGACGAAAGGTAAAGAATTTCTAGATCAGTTAAAGAAATACGATCAGGGCGGTAAGGAACTCGACACCTATCGCGATACTCTCGAAGACGCCATCGACGGCACTACCGACGCCCTCTCCGACGCCGCGGACGCAGAGAAGGAGATGTCGCCTGGGCCCGTCCGGAGGAAGAAGTGAAGCATTCGCGCCCCGCGGTGGGAATGGTGCCGGGCGGCGAGCGACTTTTCCAGCGTATCTACACTCGGTTGGGCTGCGAAGGGCGCCCACCCCACTTTATCGTTGAATATCATCCCTACACTGATCTCACCCATACGATCCGACTGCGCGAGGATGTGGCACGCGTGCGACTTTCAGACGTGCTCGCTGACGCGCCTGCGGCCGTCGTCGAAGCGGCGGCAGCGATCCTGCTCGGCCGCCTCTATCGGCGCCGTCCGCCTGCTGACCTGATTGAAATCTACCGGCGCTACACCTACTCTCGATCCACGCGCCGCCGCTTACTGCTAGTCCGTCGAGACCGCGCCCACAAGACCGAACACTGCCCTGCCGGTACGCACCACGATCTCGACCCGTTGTTCCAGCTCTTGAATGGGTCCTATTTTGGGAATTCTCTTCCGCGGCCGCGCCTCGGTTGGAGCAGGAGGGCGTGGCGCACGCAGCTCGGCTGTTTCGATCCCGCTCTTAATCAGATTGTGATCAATCGGCAGCTCGACCGGCCAGGCGTGCCGGAATATGTGGTTGCTTATGTCCTGTATCACGAAATGTTGCACGTCAAACACCGCATCAAGTTTGTGCGATGCCGCCGCCAGTCTCATTCCGTCGCGTTTCGCGCAGAAGAGAAAAGGTTTACGGATTACGCACGCGCTATCCGCTTCCTCGACCACCTGCCAGCCCGCCCTCGACGCTAAACTCTGTATTCTCTTCCGTTTACTTTTACACGGCCGCGCCACCGTCGAATCACGATCCAGTCTAAGCAGCTGTGTCACTCGTGCCGATAGGACCAGTGGGTCTTCATACCAGGCTCAACTATGAACCCTCTTTCGAGTCCCAGCGTACGTGTCAGCCTGCACCGCATCGAGCGGCGCGAGTGGCTGCTTTGGGCGTTCGCGATCATGGTCACCCTGCTGCTCACCCTTGGGATCATTTCCTTCAGCGTTCCGATGATCCGCGAACATACGACCGAATTTGACTCCCTGCATTTGGACCTCGCCGTTCGAGGCCTGGTTGGTTTGGTGCTCTTGTTCGATATCTATACGGTCTACCAGCAAATACAGATTTTCCGAATCCGCAAGCGCTTGGTGGAACGCGAGGAGCTCTTTCGGCTGATCAGCGAAAATGCCGCGGACATGATTGCTGTGGTCGATGCTCAGGGACAGCGCATCTACAACAGTCCCGCCTACGCCAAAGTCCTTGGCTATACCGCGGAGGATCTGCAAGGCACCTCCGGATACGAGCAGATTCACCCTGACGACCGGCCTCTAGTCGAAGAAGCCGCCAAAGAAGCGCGTGAAAAAGGCACTGGCAGGCCGATTCAATACCGAATGCGCCACAAAAACGGCAACTGGCGCATCCTCGAATCGCAAGCCAGTACGATCCTGGGCGCGCACGGCGAAGTCCAGAAGCTCGTGATCGTCAATCGCGATGTGACGGACCGCAAAAACCTCGAGGAACAGTTTCGCCAGTCCCAAAAGATGGAAGCGGTAGGCCGCCTCTCCGGAGGCGTGGCGCACGACTTCAACAATCTGTTGGGTGTGATCATCGGCTACTCCGAGTTTCTTCAGGAACGCCTCGGCCCCGAAGACGCATTGCGCGGAAGCGTCGACGAAATTCTGAAAGCCGGAAAGCGCGCCGCTCAGTTGACGCGGCAGTTGCTGGCCTTCAGCCGCCAACAGGTGCTCGATCCAAAAGTCATTGATCTCAATAACGCCGTATCTGACATGGACAAATTGCTGCGCCGCCTGATTGGCGAGGACATTGAACTGACCACCCGCCTCGATCCGAAGCTCGGCAGGGTGAAGGCCGACCAAGGCCAATTCGAACAGGTGGTGATGAATCTCGCCGTCAACGCGCGCGACGCGATGCCTCAGGGCGGACGGCTGATCATTCAAACCGCAAACATGGTGATGGACCAGGAATTCGTGCGCCGCTATCCGTATCCCGTGCAGCCGGGCCCTTACGTTTGTATCACCATGACCGACACCGGAATTGGAATGGATCCTGAAACGAAGGCGCGAGCGTTCGAGCCCTTTTTTACTACCAAGGACAA
>JASHRI010000293.1 GCA_030037435.1 Candidatus Acidiferrales bacterium
CGCCGCCGTGCGTGGAAGAGGACGCGTCCAACATGGTGGGCCTGCAACATCACGGGAATCCGCGATAAAGCGGAATGCGGACCGCCGCAAAATTTCACCGGAAGAAAATCCAGCAAAGTTCAGAGGAACGGACGCACCGGATCCTTGCCGTCCCAACCGATGGTGGCGCGGTAGAAGCGGCTGAAGATGGGGTCGAAGGACTCGCCGAGTTCAATCAGTTCGACCATGCCGGGGAGATGCGCGGTCGTGTCCATGTACGCGACGCGGCCGCCGCTGGGGACGCGAGCAACAAACGCTTCCGCATACCCGCGTGAGCGATAATCGGCGAGATCGCGATCGAAATTCGACGTAGCAACGCCCCAATGATGAAAGCCGAAGCCGCGCTTGCCGATGGTTTCGCGGTAGACGGAGGGCGCATCGTTGTGCTGCTGGATGAGCTCGATCATCATGTGGCCGGCGAAGCTCATGGCAATGGCGGAATCCGCATGCGACGGCCCTCCGCGATAGCGCGCATCGACACCCTGGAAATGGTCGATCAGGAACCACGGGCCGACTTTCAGTTCGCGGATCCAGCGGTCGATCGACTCACGGATGTTCTCGACGATATAGGCCGATTGAATGATTCCATCGGCAGGCTGGCCGAAGATCACGAGACTCATAGGCGCACCTCCCTTGCAAATTTCCCGGCGATCAAACCGAGCCGGCTTCAGGCCGGCAGAATATGGAAAACGCGCTCGGCGTTGCCGTGGTAGAGTTTTTCGCGTTCCGCGACGGAGACCGGAGCGGAGTCCATGAACGCCACGGCCGGAGCCGATGGTTGATAAGGATAGTCGATGGCCCAGAGGACGTTGTCGATTCCAAGCGATTTGATGGAGTAGTCGAGCGCGAGATGCGACTCCTGGCCGCTGGTGGTGATGACGAAGTTGCGCTTGAAATATTCGCTGGGCGTGAGCTTGAGCTTGGGAGCAGCGCCGCGATTTTGAGCGTTCCTGTTCATATAGTCGAGGCGCCAAGACCAGAAGTGCACGGCCTCGCCCATGTGGCCGAGGCAAATCTTCAATTTCGGGAAGCGGTCGAAAAGGCCGCTGACCATCATGCGCACCGCGTGCGTTGACGTTTCCAGGCCGTAGCCCCACTGCGCGCTATCGAGACCGTAATCGGCGAACGGTTTCGCCATGCCGTCGGACGCCGCGCGCGGATGGATGTAGATGCAGCCGTCGAGCGCCTCCGCTGCCTCGAGAATCGGAAAGTATTTTGGATTGTCGAGATATTCGCTGTTGGTGTGCGAGTTCAATATGAAGCCATTCAGCTTGAGCTTCTTGATCGCGCGTTCCATTTCCTTGGCGGCGCGCTGTGGTGATTGTGGCGCGAACGTTGCGAGGCCGGCGAAGCGTGTGGGATGACGGCGAACCACTTCGGCGAGACGATCGTTGGCGAGAGCAGCGAGTGACGTGGCCGTGTCGGCGTCGAACATCTGAACGCCGGGCGCGGTGAGGGAGAGGATGTGCATGTCGACATTGTTGTCGTCCATATCTCGCAGGCGCATGACTTCGAGATCGAGCAGATGCGCAAGCAGGGAGGCCATCGGCTTATCGTCTTTGGGCGCGTCGTAGATGCGCTTGACAAGGATCAGATCCTGGCTGTCGCCAGGGGCCCGAGCCACATCGCGCAGACCTGCGGCGACTTCGGGTATCGAAAATGCTTCTTCAGTGGCGATGCGGCGAATCTTCTTCTTTTGATTTTTGGGAGCGGCGGACATGATGATTTCCTTCCGTCGATGAATAAAGCGCGCTGCGGGTGGAACGTTAGCACGGCGGGCGCAGCAAGGGAATATGGCGGCGATTGCGGCGAGTAGTGGGTCAGATTGAATTTTGACCCCTTGTGTCACGACCAAGAAAATCCAAACTGCTCCACTACCACGCGGCGAGTCGCCTTGCGCCGCTAAATCAGGCGTGCGAAAATTGCTCGATTGCCAGCGGAATTTTCCTCGCGGAGCGGCGATATCGTCTAAGGGTTAGGACGTGGCCCTCTCAAGGCCAAAATCCGGGTTCGAATCCCGGTATCGCTACCATACTTTCGAAAAACCAACAAAAAGCGAGGGGTCCTCAGAACGTGAGCGACAAGATATACGTATGCAGACGAGATCGAATTAGGCGTTCCGAGGCAGAGATACGCTCTGAATTGGACATAAGCACGAAAGAAGAAAAAATCATAGATTGAGACTTCGCCATTGCCTGAATTGAATGAGTGGAGTAAATGTATTGATCCGCACTCATTTGCTCAATTCGACAAAGGCTAGGATACCGGCGTGACAAACACTTGGGAACAGGTTCGGAACTATGTTGCAGGTAAATGGCAGGACTCTCTCGCGGTGGATCGCGTTTTGGTGTGGGATCCGGCCACGGGAGAGCGGCTCGGGAACGTTCCGATGTCCTCCTCTTCGGACGTGGGGACAGCGGTTCAGGCCGCAGCAAAGGCGGCACCTATGTGGCGGAGGGTTCCCGTTGGCGAGCGGACAAACTTTCTCTTCAAACTTAGAGAGCTGCTGAAGCAGAACTTCGAAGATCTCTCGCGGACGATCACGATCGAATGTGGGAAGACCCTGGCGGAATCACAAGGGGAAGTGCAGCGAGCGATCGAAAATGTGGAAGTAGCCTGCGGAACCCCAGCGCTGATTCAGGGGTACAACTCGGAGGACATCGCCGTCGGCATTGACGAGATCATGATCCGCCAGCCCGTCGGCGTCTGTGCGGTAATAGCGCCCTTTAATTTTCCCGCGATGATTCCGTTTTGGTTCTTGCCCTATGCATTAGCGTGCGGAAACACTGTGGTATTGAAGCCGTCCGAACGGGTGCCGTTCACGATGCAAAAAGTCTTTGGGTTGATCGACACAATAGGGCTTCCCATCGGTGTAGTGAACCTGGTAAACGGAGGCCGTGAGGCTGTCGACGCTCTATTGGACCATCCCCATGTTCGAGCGGTAAGTTTTGTAGGCTCAAGCGCGGTAGCACGTTATGTGTACTCTCGCGCGGCCGCGGCCGGCAAACGGGTGCAGTGCCAGGGTGGCGCCAAGAATCCTGTAGTTATTCTGCCGGACGCGGATTTGACGATGGCTGGCGAGATCGTGGCCGACAGCGCATTCGGCTGCGCCGGCCAGCGTTGTCTGGCCGCGTCGTTTGCTATCGCCGTGGGCGAAGCTGCCGAGCCCTTTACCGAGGTGATCCAGCATAGGGCGGAGTCGCGGATCACGGGATACGGTTTGGAGCAGGGCGTCCAAATGGGCCCCGTGATCACGCCGGAAAGCAAGGCTCGCATCGAGACCCTAGTCGACCGAGCAGTGAGCGACGGGGCGAAACTGGTGGTGGACGGACGCAATGCGGCAATCCCTGACTATCCGAAAGGAACTTTCGTCCGACCCACGGTCCTCGCAAACCTTCCTATTCCGAGTGACGTCGCCCGAACCGAAATTTTCGGTCCGGTGCTCTCGATCAATCACGTTGACACGATCGACGAAGCGATCGAATTTGTAAATTCGGGAGAGTACGGAAATATGGCTTGCCTGTTTACCTCCGACGGATCGAACGCGCGGAAGTTTCGGTACCAGGTCGAAGTGGGCAACGTTGGAATCAACGTCGGAGTGGCTGCACCGATGGCGTACTTTCCGTTCAGCGGGGCTCGCGGAAGTTTCTTTGGCGATCTCCATGGCCAAGGAAGAGATGCGATCGAATTTTTCACGCAACAGAAGGTCGCGGTCGAACGCTGGCCCAAGACCTGGTCGCGTAAGTTCTAATGCATTGCTGAGTTTGTTCCTCTGGGAATGAAGTCCTAGTCGCGCGCAATACTCGGTGTGGCTTTCTACACACTATCCCCAATAGAGCCTGCGGGACGAAAACGAGAGCAGGATACAGTTGGCGGCCGTTGGCACGCTGACCTCCGCGGTTCGGTGCCAAATTTCGTCTGAAGTTCATGATCCGCCGCCGGCAATACCCACTCGCATGTCATCTCCCGCTCGTGGATTATTGCTTCGGCCGCGACCAGGAATGCCACTGCTTCGTTGCTGCCTGCTTGCCGCCGAGTACGCCGAGATTTTGCAGTTATGGCTGGGGCGCAGTCGCGAGATATGCATCGAGGCTGGTGGTAACCTGGCTGATCCCCACTGCTACGTTCTGGCGAAGAGCTTCGACAACGGCGGAGACGGTCTTGCGGCTCACGGGTTCGCTGTGGTCGTAGGTTTGAGTCCAAACCACCGCTCGTGTCTTTTGCTCGATCAGTTCCAGTTCAAGAGAAAATCGCGCCGCGAGCGAGGGTGAATCGACTTCCTCGAGCGCGTACAAATGCCCGCGCAGAAGATAATCGCCGCGAGTTCCATTGCCCAATCGCGTGACGGAGCGGAATCGCCCCGACGATCCCAGCTGTTGCGTTAGCATCGTTTCCAGCATTTCCGTGGGAACTTCCGCCCAGCAATGATACTCATACGTTCCCATTTGCACGTCGCTCATTTGATAGACAATCGGAGTTTCCAGATAAAGCGGCGAGGCAGCGATGCGTCCGACGACGATCGAAACCCTAAGAGGAGGATTCGCTGACGGCGCGTCCACGGGAGCGAGCATAGGCTGAGCGTTGAGCGTGTAATAACTGACGGGCCTTGTCGCGCCACAGCTAGCGCCGACGAGCATCGCGGCAAGGGCCAGGAGTCCCGCCGTAGCACCCGCCGTTTTCTCTCGGTGTAATCGCATAGTAAGCCTCAGTCTGGATGCTTAGGCATCTGCCCTGGTACGTGTTCGGGCGGCGCCGATGACCGAATGAGAGACGACGGCCGGGTCTCGATCCTTTCCGAGAACGCCTTCAGATTGGTGGTGATGTCGCGCACGTTCTCAATAATGTAAGTCAGATTGTCGCTGTTGGCGTTCAGAGTGTCGTTGAGCTGATCGGTAAGGGCCGAAGCAGACGTAAGCGCCGCGCGCATCTGCGCGATGGCCTGCCGCAAATCCGGACGGTTTTCCGTCACCATGGAGTCCACATGGGATAGAGCGGTATTGGCTTGCGCGACCGACTGCTTGAAATCGTCGAGCAGCGGTCCCAATTTCGCGCTGCTTGCGCTTAGATTATTCAGCGTGGAATGCAATGGCGGTCGATCCTCAGCCAGCATGTCCTTGGCGTTCGCCAATGCCGCTGAGAGGTTCTCGCGATTTCCGGGGCTGAGCAGCGCATTCACGCGCTGGATCGTGACTTGCAATTCGGTTGCTCGCGCATTCAAGGTGCCCATCAAAGCGCTCGCCTGCGGCGTCAAAGTGCCGAGCTCCTCCTCCAAATCATCGAAACCCACATAGTTCTCCGAAGGCAATACTGTACCGGAAGGAGCTCGAGGTGCCTCAGCAGTGCCCGGAACGATGCCAAGAAAATTGTCGCCCAGGGCGCTAAGGCTCGCGATTTTTACCCGGCTGTTGGTCTTTACAGGCAGATCGCGATCCACTCGGAAGTCAATTTGCATGAGCGCGGGATTCTGCGGATCATTTCGGACGGAAATCACCCGGCCGACCGTTGGGCCGCCCGCGTAGCGCACTTCAGATCCAGGACCCAGCCCGCCCGCGTTTTTGAAATCGGCGCGATACCATGGCTCGTTGCGTTCAAACAAGCCGCTTAGCGAGAGAAGCGTCACAATCAGAAGCGTGGTAGCCACGAGTACGAAGACGCCAACCAAGACGCGCTCGGTTTGTGCTTTCAAAGGTGCTCCCTAGGCTTTCGTCAAACGACACGCCGCAGAGAACGGGCCGCGAACACGCCGATCCTACCAGGCCCACAAAACGCATTGCGCTGTCGCTTGCTGAACCACCGTCACGCTCGGATCATGCTACAGGTGCAGCCCCGCGGTTAATCGCTCCAAATAGCTATCGTCCGCGGTATTTTCCGGGTCCGGAACGCGGTCCAGAAACTGGCGCACTCGGGGATGCTGATTTGCTTTCAATTCGGCCGGGGTGCCGATCGCTAGAATGCTCCCCTTATCGATCAGAATCATCCGATCGGCAATGCGAAATGCGCTGGCAAGCTCGTGGGTGACGATGACGATAGTCATTTGAAATGCACGCTTCAGTTTCAGAATCAGGTCGTCGATTCCCGCGGCAATGATGGGGTCCAGCCCCGCTGAAGGCTCGTCAAAAAACAGGATTTGCGGATCCATGGTCAGAGCTCGCGCAACTGCGGCCCGCTTTTTCATTCCGCCGCTTAGCTGCGCAGGATAGAAGTTTTCATAGCCGGAGAGTCCCACCTCCTCCAGCTTGATTCGAACCAGCACTTCGATTGAACTGTCGTCTAGCCGACTGTGTTCGTGCAACGGGAGCGCGACGTTTTCGCCCACGGTCATCGAGCCAAACAGGGCGCCGCCTTGAAACGAGACTCCAAACTTCTTCCGAAGCTCCGACAGTTCAGTGGGTGATATGCAGCACAAATCGTGTCCGCGGATCCAGATCTGGCCACCCGCTGGCTTTTCCAGGCCGATGAGGGAGCGCAACAGCGTCGTCTTGCCAGAGCCCGAGCCGCCCAGAATGGTGATCGTCTCGCCCGCCTTTATATCGAAGCTGAGATCATGAAGAACTTCGCGGTCGCCGTACATCGTGCGCAGGTTTCGTACTCTAATCGCAGCGGCATGGTCGAGGACAGCATCCGATTTGCCTGGGTCAGTAAGCATGATGTCCGCTCGGGTGGGGCAACAGCTTGCGCGCTCGAAAACTGAGTAATTCTATCGCGAACTCGACAGATAGAAAAGCAGAGTAAAAATAAGGTCTACCGCGACGACCATGAATATCGACTTCACTACTGCGGACGTGGTGGAGTGCCCGACTTCTTCGGCGCCTAAGCCGGTCGATAATCCCTCCTGGCAACCGATCGCGGTAATCACGACTCCAAACATCACGCTTTTGATCAGCCCGGTGGAGATGTCGCGGCTCAACAGCGCCTGAAGCGTCGCTTGCATGTAGGAACCAAATGTAAATCCGGCGGCGCTCACTCCGAAAGCGGCCCCTCCCAGTATGCCCATGAAATCGGACCAGGTGGTCAGACACGGCAGCATGACGGCCATGCCAAGAAGCTTCGGCGCTACCAGGAAATCGATGGGATCAAGCGCCATCGTCTCTAGCGCGTCGAGTTCTTCATTCACTTTCATGGAGCCGATCTCGGCAGCGAATGCCGAGCCAGAGCGGCCAATGACGACAATTGCGGTGATGAGCGGAGCAAGCTCGCGTGTAATTGAAATCGCGACTGCGTTCGCAACAAAAGCAATAGCGCCCAGCCTGCGAAGCTCGTAGGCAGATTGCAAAGCCATAATCAAACCTACGAACAGGGAGATCACGGAGAGGATCGGAATGGCGCCCACTCCGACCATCATGGCCTGATGAATCGCGCGTTGCGCGCGAAACCGCTTGCCTCGAATGGGCGCAATCACCAGAGCTCGCAGGGAGCGTCCGGTAAGCATCGTGATGTCCCCAAGATATGCGAGGACGTCGATAGTCGCCTGGCCGACTGTTTCCGTCACTGACATGGCGAGAAGCCTTAATCCTTTGGGCCGGATGGAGTGTTGGGAAAGCCCCGCAAGGCCTCTTCTTCCGTGCCGTACACCTCAAATACGAAGATCAGCCTCGTCAGCTCGAACACGTCTCTGACGACTGGGGACAAGCCGAACAGAGCGAGCCCGATTTTCGAGTCGCGCGATACTTTGAGAGCCTCGACGAGGCAAGCCACTCCGGCGCTGTCGATATAGCTCACTCGGCTCATGTTCACGACCAAACGCGGCGGTTTTATTTTCTTTAGTAGGGACATTACCGCTTCGCGAAACTCGGGAGCATTCTCCAAGGTCACGCGCCCGTCGATATCCATCACTATTACAGGGCCTTCTCCACGCGTTGCGATGTTAAGGACCAGGCGCGTCATGATGAATGCCGCTTCGAGCGAGAAACGAAGGCAACGGAGGATTCAGAGGTAAGGCAGAGGAACGTGAAGATTTCCTGCAAGTACAGGCGGACATGCGTGTCCGTGTGGCTCAAATAGCCGATCGAGGCGTCCTGGCCGATGTGAAGATCGAGGTCGCCGCCGCGGGTGGTGACTACGAAGGCGCCGTCAATGGCTGGCGCCCAGATTATCTTGCCTTCGACGAGGCGCTTGACGTGCTCGAGGACAGGATAGCCGTAATCGCTGGTTTCGGCGAGATCGGTGTAGGCGTCGGCGCTGAGCAGAATAGCATACGGGCCGTTGACACCGACCAGGCGCAATTGGCTAAGGGCCTCGGCAAATGCTTGTGGATACTTGCGAACATCTTCCGGGAGAGATTTTGGAGGATTGCTGGTGCCTTGGCGGATGCCGACGATTCCGGCCGCGTCGTAGCCTTCAAAAATCGTGCGGTCTTCGGCGAAGGCGAGTTTGCGGGCGGCGTCCTTCGCCGGCTGCCAGTCGGAATCATTGGCGCCGCGTTCCACATCATCAATCATTTGTCGATCGAGGTCGAATGGGACACGCAATTCGACGAGCGCTTTCGCTTCGCGCTGGCGGGAGCTCACGCCTTCTCCGGGAGACGCGATGGTACGGAGATGGCCGGTTCCAACAGCGGAAAGCGAGGAGCCCTCAGGTCCGTGGACGTCGACAACGCGACGTCCAGCGAGGTAGCGCTTGAGCGTCCGTGAAGTTTCCTCCTCGATTTGTGCCCACGCGGCGTCGGAAATCGGAGCCAGTTCGCGATACAGATTATTCATGGAGGTCTTCTCCTTTTAAGGAACCGATGCCGAGCGAACCATCATTTGATGACGCCATTGAGGTGGAACATTTAATCCGCGTAGACACTGTAGCGGGCGCCTGGGCATCCGAGGATGTGACCAGCGCCGGCCCGTCGGGAGTGACGCTGTCTAGGAAACTGGCCGTCGGAACGTAAAACAGGCTGCCGGTAACAGCGGTGCTGAAATCGAGGATGCGGTCATAATTCCCGGGCGGCCTCCCAATAAACATATTCTCGATCATGCGCTCGATCGTGCGGGGCGATCGGCTGTAGCCGATAAAATAGGTTCCAAACTCCCCGTGACCGGGGCGGCCAAAGGGCATGTTGTCGCGAAGGATTTTGATTTCTTTGCCGTTTTCTTCGATCACGGTGAGCGCGTTGTGCGCGGAAGTGGGCTTGACGGAATTATCGAGCTCAATGTCGGAGAGCTTAGTGCGGCCGATAATTTTCTCCTGTGCATCGATGGGCAGCTGGTTCCAGGCGTCCAGATTGTGGAGATATTTTTGGACGATCACGTAGCTGCCGCCTGAGAAGGCGGAATCTTCTTCACCGACGAATACGGCCTCTACCGCTGCGGCGCCCGCAGGATTTTCGGTGCCGTCTACGAAGCCCAGAAGATCGCGTTCGTCGAAGTAGCGGAAACCCTGGACTTCGTCCGCTACTGCGACAGCGCCTCCCAGGCGCGCCATGATTTGGGTCGCGAGCTCGAAGCAAAGGTCCACACGCTTGGCGCGGATGTGGAATAGCAGGTCGCCCGGAGTGGAAACCGCATGGCGCGAGCCGGAGCGAAACTCTCGAAAAGGATGAAGCTCCGCAGGGCGGGGCGAACCGAAGAGTCGGTCCCATGCGCCTGAGCCAACACCTATTACGCAGGAGAGCGCGGCTTCGATGTCGCGAAAGCCGACAGAGCGCAGGAGCGCAGATAAATCGGCGCACAGGGAGAGAATCGCCGCGCGATTTTGGTTTCCGGGATTCATCGCAACTACGAGGAAAATGGCGGCGCGGGTGATTGGCGCAGAGACGGGTTGCGAGACGAATGCGGAAACTGTCACCGGCTGCGCTTTGATCGAATCGGACCCCATTGTAATGTTCCTGTCAGGGCGAAAGAACTCCCGCGACTGCGAACTCCTCCCTCTTGCTCGGCTGTTGGATTAGTGGGCCGCCAGCTTACCATCGTCCCTGGAGAGACGTCCACGACGCGGGCGAGTGGCGAGCGGCGATGAATTGGAAGCTTCAAGAATCGGTTTAGCCGATGCGGACCAATACTTCCTACCCTGCCCGAAGATCAGCAACGCAAACGAGCTAGCGACGGCGCACAGTATGTTCGCAAAGGGCCATAGCAGCCAGTACACTAACAGAGTTGGCGCCCGTCACTATTGACGGGTGTTTTCAGGGGGCAGGATTTCGACCTGCAGAACGTCGCCAGGCTCGGTGGCGGTTCTGGCAATGGTCTCTGCGGGAAGTTCGAGGATGCTCTTCGCGCGGAAATTGGGCCATACGATGGAGAAGGACCGAACGGACTCGTGTATTTCGACGACCGTGGAGTCTTTGCTCAGCATCACGACGTCAATGGGGAAACGCATTCCAATGGTGTGAACAGAATTGCTAGGGATGAGCCAAAGGCCACCGTCAGGCTCGAGCGCACTCCTGCCCAGCAGGCCGATGAGGCGTGCGCGAACGGACCGAGCGATTTCGGCGCGCGAACTCAAAAGTATGCGCTTCGTGCCGTTGTAAACGCGCACATGCGCCTTCCACTTTGCAAACACGCCTTCTCCCTGCGAGTCTCGAAAAACTTTCAGCCGAACGATCTAGCGAGACGTGCTCTTCTTCATGCGAAACACGAGGATTACCAGCGCCGCAACCGCCAGAACAGCGGCAACGGTTCGAATGAGCATGACGTTATCCATCTACTGTTCTCCTTTCATTGAAATTTGGCCCGACACTTACTTCCAGAAAATCCCCATGCCAGCGCCACAAGCGACGCGATCAAGCAAAGTTAGAGCACCGTGCCGAAGCTTTTCATGATCGTGAGCACGGCGGGCGCTATGGTGACAACGAAGATGCTGGGCATGATGAAAAAGACCAGCGGCAGAACGAGCTTGATGGTCGTCTTGGCCGCGTTCTCTTCGGCCTGCTGACGCCGCTGGGTGCGCAAAGAATCGGAAAAAATCGCGAGTGACTTGGAAATGGGAGTGCCGAATCGCTCGGTCTGTACGAGCATGTTGACGAATGACCGAATGCTTTCCACTTCGACGCGATCGGCCATATTGCGCCAGGCGGCGACACGGGAACTCCCCGCGCGCTGTTCCAGAGTGATCTGGAGGAGTTCCTGGCTAAGCGCCGGATGGCTGATCGCCAGTTCGCCGCCGACCTTCATTATGGCTTGATCCAAGCCGAGACCGGCTTCCATGCAGATAGCGAGAAGATCGAGCGCATCCGGCAAGGCGAGGCGAATTTCCTCGCGGCGCTTCTGAATGGCGCGAGACAACCAAAACTCCGGCAAATAAAAGGCGACCGGGAGTGCGGCAATGAACCAGAACACGACGTTTTGCTGAACGAAAGCCGCTACGGCCACGCCCGCGAGCGCAGGAAGCGTGAGCTTAGCGCCGACGAACAGGTCGACGTGGTAAGGGAAGCGATAGCCAGCGCGGGCCAGTCCGCGCGCGATCGCGGGATCTCCCTTGCCGCCCAAGAACCTGCGAATTTGACCAAAAGGCTTGGAGATCAGCTCAAGATTGATCCATGAGCGGGCCGCCCGCACGGGTGCGCGCTGGCCGGACTGCGCGACTTCCGCGAGCAGCGCTCTTTCCTTCGATGGACGGCTAAGCACGAAGAAAAGAGCAAACAAAGAAATCAGAAGCGCGAGGCCGAAGGCTACTAGGAATTGAATGCTCACCGCTACACCTTGATATTGATAATTTTTCGAATCGTATAAACACCCAAAGCCATCAGGATCAGGGCACCGTAAATCAACCGCACGCCGATGGGGCTGGTCCAAAGTTGGCGCTCGTAATCGTGGTTGACGAAGCTGATCACCGCGAATACGAAGAATGGAAGAAAAGAAAGGAACCAGCCGGTCAGCCGTCCTTGTGCCGTATAGACCCGCAACTGGCCCTTCAGCCGCAGCCTCTCGCGCATTACGGAGGCAGCTTTGTCCAGGATTTCCGCCAGATTGCCGCCGGTTTCTTTTTGCACCAGGATAGCGGTGGCCAGGAAGCGAACATCGTCAGTGGGAACCCGGTTGACGAGGTTAACCAGTGCTTCGCGGATGGGCAGGCCGAGATTCTGCTCGTCGAAGACAGCACGAAATTCGGAGGCGAGCGGTTCGGATGTCTCCTGCGAGACAATCTCTATCGCGGAAATAACGGCGTGCCCTGCCCGGAGAGCGCGAGAGATGAGATCGATGGCTTCCGGAAGCTGCACGTCGAGGCGCCTGAACCGCGCCTGGCGTTTCAGGTAGAGATATGTGTACGGAAGGCTGCCGACCGCGAGTCCAATTATCAGACCAACCGAGATTCCAGGAACGACAAACGTGGCGAACCAGGTGCCGAAAAAGACCAAGACTATGGAGGAAAGCAGCAGAGTCCCAACGCTCCAAGTGCTGTCTGCCTGGGTGGTGAAGAGCTGAAGATTACGAGTGCCTGGAATCCGAAGCAGGACGCCATTGATCCAAGGAACCGCGCTGAGCGATTCCTGTTTGAGGATATTCGCACCAGCGGCATCGACGCCGTAAAGGTTGCCGATCTCCTTCAAATGGCGCTGAATATCGGCTTCGCGCTTGCTGGGCGCAAGCTTCCACAGAATCACCGCGAAGGTGACCGCCAGCAGCAAGAGGAAGAGCAGAATCGGCGACATAGTTTCTCCGTTACTGGGCTCCCATTACTGAACTCGGACCGCGTGTTCAAACAGCGTCGCAGGCACGGCGATGCCGGACGTCTGGAGTTTGTCGGCAAGTCGCGGACGAATCCCGGTAGCCGAAAAGGTGCCGATCACGCGGCCGGCTTCGGTGACGCCCTGCTTATCGAAAATAAATATGTCCTGCATGCTGACCACGTCTTCATCCATGCCGGTGATTTCCGTCACGTGCGTCACGCGGCGCGTGCCGTCGCTCAGCCGCGCAATCTGCACGACGACTGAAATCGCCGAGGCGATCTGTTGTCGAACGGCCTTTTCAGGCAGATTCAAATTCGCCATCAGGGCCATCGTTTCTAGGCGCGCGATCGCGTCTCTCGGGCTGTTGGCGTGAACCGTTGCGAGCGAACCATCGTGGCCCGTGTTCATCGCCTGAAGCATATCCAGAGCTTCTTCGCCGCGGACTTCACCGATGATGATCCGGTCTGGCCGCATCCGAAGGCTGTTGGTGACAAGCTGGCGCTGTTTGACGGCGCCGGTACCTTCGACGTTGGCCGGACGGCATTCGAGGCGCACCACGTGCCGCTGCTTGAGCTGAAGTTCGGCGGAATCCTCGATGGTGACGATTCTTTCCCGTTCCGAGATGTAGCCGGAGAGGACGTTCAAGAAAGTGGTTTTGCCCGCGCCGGTGCCGCCCGAGATGAGAATGCTGAGACGTGCCTTCACTGCGCCTTTCAGTAAATCGAGGATCGGTGCGGTCAAAGTCTGGGTAGCAACGAGATCTTCAGCGGTAATCGGAACATGGGCGAATCGCCGGATGGAGAGGGCAGGGCCATCGATTGCGAGAGGCGGAATAATGACGTTCACTCGCGAGCCGTCTGAGAGCCGTGCGTCGACCATGGGAGACGATTCATCTACCCGGCGGCCGGCTGCGCCCACAATTTTTTCAATGATATGCATCAAGTGCGCCTCGTCCTTGAACATGATGCCGGTTTCTTCAAGCAGGCCAGCTCGTTCGACGTAGACGTGACGGTGAGTGTTGACGAGGATATCGTTGATCGTCGGATCCTGAACCAACGGCTCGAGCGGGCCCAGGCCGAACACCTCGTCGAGCACCTCTCGCGCCAGCTGGTCGCGCTCCGCGGCCGTCATGGGCACGGAGAGATCGGAGACGAGATCTTGCACGATGTTCAGAACTTGTCCGCGCATCCTGCCGTCGCGAACCGTGGCGACTTTTTCCAGATCAACGCGCCGAATGAGATTTTGATGAACGGACGACTTCAGTTCCTGATAATCCTTGAAACTGAGCCCCGCCCTTGTGCTTTGCTCGATCATCGAAGACCTTTCCACCAGAGGCTCTTCCACGCAATCACGCTAGGCATTCGGTCCATCCATCTGTGCCCGCGCCGTCTCAGCGGTCGAGGAGTGCGAGAAGTCCCTTGCTCGGCTTAGCGATCTCGGCTTTCGCTCCGCTATTGCCCGCGATGTGCGCCGCCAATTTGTTCAGGCTTCGCCGCAGTTCGGATTCAGCGGAGCGGGAAGATGGATCGCCGTCGTTCATGATCCGAATCACTTCGTGATACTGGTTCGGCACCTTCCAGACAATCCGCGCATGAATGGCTTCTTCGATCTGTTCGTCCGTAATCGAGTTTTTCTTCGACCAGCGATTGATCACGACATTGATTTTTTCCGGCGGATAGTTGATGCGCGCAAAATACTCGAGATGGCGGGCCATATTCCGTACCGATGCGACTTCGGGAACGCTAATCAAGCAAACTTGGTCCGCGCGATGGATCGCCTCGACGGTTTCGTCGCCCAGTCCCGGCGGGCAATCGATGAGCAGAACGTCGTAGCAAGTTCTGAGGAAATCGATGGTCGCGCCAATCGCCTCGCGGGAGATGCGCGGGGACGGCTGCGACGCACTGGGAGCCGGTAGAAGGTCGAGGCCGCTGCGATGATGCAGCACGAAGCTTTGCAACAGATCCGCGTCCAAGCGATCTTCGTTTCTGGCGAGATCGCGAAATGAGTACTGGTATTTGAGGAGTCCGAGGTACAGCTCCGCATCGCCCAGCACGGGATGAAGATCGACCAACAACGTGCGGCGCAGATGCTGCCTGGCCAGAATCGCGCCAATGTGTGTCGCCATCATCGTTGCGCCGGAGCCACCCTTGGCGCCGAGAAATGCGATGATTTGGGCGTTGGACTGGCTCTCCTTTTTTCGGCCGGCGATACGCGCAATCGATTGGAGCAACTGGTCATTGGCGAGCGGCTTCAGCAGATATTCGCTGCATCCGCTGCGCATGGCCTGGATAATCAAATCGGGCTGCGAATCGCTGGAGACGGCAAAAATGGCCGCTTCCGGCAGCCCGGCGTGAATCATTTCGGCGGTGACTTTTGCGCGGCTTCGATCGCGATCGAAATCGATCAGGCAAATATCGAACAGCGACCCCCGCGACCACTGCGATGGCAATTCGCGGTCTTCCCTCAGATATTCGGAAAGCTCGCCTTGGTGCTGCACAAGCGAGGTGCTGCCCATAAATTCAGCCAGCCCTTGCGCGGATTTCGAGTCGAGACAAATGGTGACCAGACGCACCGGACCGCCCATCTGAAAATTGCTTAAAGACGGTGCTTTATTTGGTCTGCGATCGTCCATCGTCGCTCCTCCTCACTTTTCCGGTGAAACCTGAGGAGGTTTCTGAGGTAATTCACTTCCTGGAAGGTTCTGATCGAACGTCTTCATGTCGAGAGACGGAATTGGAGCAACGGGAGCCACCGGGTTTGAGGCTCCGGTGTGTATTGGATCTACGATGACGGGCGTCACGATCACAATCAGCTCGCTGTTTGATTTCTGCACCGAGCGCGACTGAAAGAATTTGCCCAGAATCGGAATATCGCCAATTCCAGGGATTTTGCTGAGCTGCGCAGTAGTCTGTTCGTTCAGCAGGCCGCCAATGGCGAACGATTGCCCGCTTCGCAACTCGACGTCTGTTTCCGCTCGCCGGGTGGCGATCGCCGGAACGGTGAAGCCTGAAATCGTGACGGCGTTGGTGAAATCGAGGCTGCTAACTTCGGGAGCGACGTGCAGACGAACCGTGCCGTCGTCTTCGATGGTGCCGACAAAATCGAGCCGCACGCCGAATGGGCGGAACTCGATCGTGACTACCCCAAGGTTTTGTCCGCCCTGGACCACCGGAAAAGGAAACTCGCCGCCCGCAAGAAAGCTGGCCTTCGAGCCGCTTAGCGCCAGCAAATTCGGCTCGGCAAGGATCTGAAGAACAGATTTTTCTTCGAGGGCCTGGATCGTGGCTCCCAGATTGATATCCGGTCGAAATATGAAGATGTTGAGCAGATCGGAAAGCCCAAAGGTCGTGGTACTGCCTCCGGCGTTCCCGCTGAGCTGCACCGGCGATCCGCCGGCGCCGGTGATGGTGCCAAACTGCTGCGTTGAGATAGCGCCTATCGTGTTGCCGGCGCCCGTGCTCAACAGGTTGAACCCAACCTGATTCAGCAGGGTACGGTCCACCTCTGCGACTTTAACTTTCAAAAGGATTTGGCGTTCGTGAATGAGAGGCTGCCGGAGCGAATCCACAACGTCTTTTGAATAGGCGTCCGCCATCTTCAGCAGTTCATCTTCGGCATGCTGGTTTGGAACGTCGCCGGTCAAAATCAAATGATCGCCGTCGGCTTCCACCTTGATCGCATGGCCTGGATAAGCCCGATCAACGGCACTACGGAGGCTAGTGACGTCCAAATCGACGGTAACGTCCAGCATGTGGGCTCCGCCGGCTTCGTCCCACAGAATCAGACTGCTATTGCCGGGAGTCTTGGCTTCGACCACGACGTCGGTCGGACCGATCGGAATCGCGTCTATTACTGCAGGATTGCTCAGCAAAATTCGCTTTACGTGCGCGTCGAGGTCAACCACGACTGACTTGCCCGCCATGATGTGAATGGGCTCGGCGGAGGGGCGGCGCACTTGCTGTCCCCAGAGTGCCGGGGGGCACGCAAACAGTGCCGCAAGCGCCAGCGAGAAGCAGGTTGCATTTCGGATTTTCGTCATCGCGACCGTTGGTGCATCGATCTATGTTTTCGATTCAAAATTTGTCCACCGTTCGCGCATCGCCGCGGATCACTTCAACGCCGTCATTGTCATCACTGGCCGCGGGCCGTTTCGCCGGCTCATCCTCGACCTTTGGTTCAGGTGACGAAACGGGAACCAATTGATTGAGCGCGGTGGGCAAGACGGTCATCTTTTTCGCGTCGGCGCTATTTCGCAGCACAAACTGAATGGTGCCCTGAGTGCTGGCCAGCAAAAGTTTCTGAGAATCCTCGGCGTTCAGCAGCAGGGTGACTACATTGACCGTTTGCGGCTTGCCCTGCGGATCGGGCTCTATCTTTTCTCCCGCCGTTAGCACCTCAACATCCTGAAGAATCGTCTGCGTAACGGAATTCGCGCTTCCGGAAACTGAAAAGGTAGCCAACACGTCCACATGCGAACCGGGATAGAGAAAGCCGGCAACTCCTACCACTTCGTTTGAGCGCACGGATGTGGCGCGCATGCCCTCCGGTATTTTGGCAGATAGCCCCAGCCCCGAACCCTCTTCTGCCAAATCCGGCCCGAAGATCGGCTGTTTTTCTCCCACTGGATAGAGCAAGGGATGCTTCAGCACGTCGTCGATTTTCGAAAAAGACTCAGGCAACGCTGCACCGGAAGGCCACTTCTCCACTTTCACGTCATCGGCTGTGAGGACGATGCCGGCCGGCAAATCATGGCTCGCCACGACCATCGGAATTCTGTCGCGGTCGCCGTACCGGTGTTGCAAAGTGCGCGATAGGGCCAGCGTGACACCGATGGCCAGAACCGTGGCCAGTCCAAGGGCAACGAGAACTCTTCGAAGATCCGTACGTCACCCCCACGCTGACATTGAAATTGAGACGAGCACAAAAAACGTTCCGGCCGCCACGGCCAGGCTGTAAGGAAAGTGCATTGAGTCGGCTGACGGCCCGGTAACATCCGGATGAGGTCGAACGCCAAACAGGAGGTGAAAGCGACAAATTTGCCAAACGCGCCCCAGAGTTTCACTTGTGCGCCGGCGAAATGCTATGTAGCCGATGGCGAACGCGCCACCAGCGATCGCGGTAGCGAATATCAGGGCCAACGCGTGGTGAATGCCAACCCACGCACTCGCGGCGGCCATAAGCTTCACATCGCCAGCCCCGATCCCGCCCACCAGAAACGGAAGAAAAAGAACTCCGCCTCCCGCCAGAGCCGCCGCCACCGCCGTTTCCAGCCCGGACCAACCGGCGAGGCAGGTGTGAAAACCAAGCCCAACCAAAAGCCCGCCGCCCGTCAACCAATTGGGAATCCTCGCGCTTTTCACATCAACGATCGCACCAATCAGAGAGATGAAAAGCGCACCCAAAGCAAATTTAGCTTCCACGGACGGTTTCCACTCCGTAATAGCCGCAATGGGTTTGCGGCGGGCTCCCCCACGTAACACCGGCGCTTTAGGTTCCTGACACGCCGTAATTCGCTGCCGACTCGCAGAAACTACGAGATGTACTTGCCTAGATATGTTCCAACCTTCGAAAAGGCGCTGTTGATCGAGCTTGCCAGATTGCTCATCCCCGCGACTGCGGCGAATGCGATCAGAGCCAGGATCAACACATACTCAACCAGACCCTGCCCTGAATCCTCTCGCCAGAGCCGAACCAACGAACCAGAAATAATCGTTCCAGTCATCTTCTGCTCCTTGATCAGAATTGGGACCTGACACTTCTGGACATGACCCAATGCATCTGGCGGTCCAATCGGTACTACCTGCGGCCGGCGTGTTGAGAAACTGAAAGCGCTGGTGTTAGCGTCACCGCGATCTAGATGTGCCGCAATAGAGTGCGGGCGCGAGAGATTCGCGCACCATTCTGGAACTGAGCCTTATTCGTTATGGGAAACTGAGACGTGGGGAAGACGTGAAACTTCGAGTGGCCGTCCGGCGGTTTGCGGATCGATTGGGCAGACTGCTCCATTGCGCAGCATGAACAAAAAACGCGAGCCAGCGCCGGAAATCAAATCGGCGCAGGGGTGGTAGCGGCTCAGGATGTAGTCGGCGACTGGATCGGATGCCAAGGATGAGAGAGGAGTATTCGGCCAGGAGGTGGAAATTTTGTCGTAGAAAGAAGGCTCGAAGAGAATCACAGCGGTGTGGTCCGCTTCGAGTGCCTTCATCGCGTCAAGGTCCTGCTGGCGCGTATGCATTCCGGGCTGCAAATACTCGTAGCGAGTCGGATTGAACGTCGCCGTCAGGTAATAGCCAAGCGGGAAGTAAGGATAGACGAAGATCTTTTCTCCAGCGGCGACGTGACCCTGCAGATATGAAAACATTTCATCTCGCTCGGCAGTTCTAATGGCTCCTCGCCTGGTTTGAACGACGGATTTTGCATCTCGATTTGAAATCAGCAGGGCCATGCCCGTAGCCGTAAACACCACGAAAATGCCCATCGCCAATACGGGGCGTACAGAGTGCACGATGTTCGCGTTGATATCGGTCCCGTCGATGATCCAGGCGAGCGCCAGATACAAAAGGGGCGTCAGATAAACGAAATGAATGATGTTTGCCCGCACAATGATAACGGACAAGAGCGATCCGGCAATGCTTGAACTGACCAGCACATAGTGTGCAGTTCGCTCCGGCGAAAGCTGCCCTCGCTTGGCGAGAACGATCCAATGAACGAGCAGCAGCAATCCAAGAATTGGCAGCACGGGCAGAATGAAACACGGGCTTACGGCGACAAGCACGATCAGCGTTTCTATTCGATTGCCCGACGCGAATAGTGTTCTGCGGGCCTGATCGGACCAGTCCGAATAACCGTAGGGAACTTTATTGACCGTGGAATAGTGGTGCAAAGGCCAAAGCCAGTCGTGCCACAAAGCCGAAAGTGAGTGGTGTTCACCGAAATAGGCGAGCGTCAAACCTAGTGGCAAAAGAAACCCCGCGGCAAACGCAATCACGTAAGGCTCTTTGCACCAGGGAGCGGTACGTTGTATCCAGCTCAATAGGGCGAACCCGAGCGCGAGCCCAAGGACCAGCCCCGCACCTTTCGATTGCTCGAACATAAACGTGACACACACGAGGCTGCCCATTCCAAATGCCGAGAGCCGGCTAGGAGTGCGGACAAACTGAACCGCACAGTAAATGGATACGCACAGCCAAATCGTGCTGTCCCAGTTGTGAAGGATCATGAAGCGCCAGGGAAGGCAGGTGATGATCGCAAGGTATGCGATCAGCAGAGAATTGTTCCGAGAGCACGTTTGCCGCGCCATGCAGTAGGAAAATACGGCGAAAATCCCTCCGTACACGACAAGTGTTGCGCGGGCCACAAGGAACGAGTCGCCGAAGATTCGAAAAATAGCGGCGAGAAAATAGTAGGCGCCCGGCGTGTAGAAGGAGAAGAAGTCGCGATAGAGGACTTGTCCATCCAGAATCCGCTGTGCACCCTGAAGAATGATTCCTTCATCCGGGTCCAGCGACGCGTATCTCACGAATAGGCAAAGGTACGCGCATGCGGCGACAAAGATCCCGACGGCAATCCATCGTTCAGCTTGTAGCTTTTCTGCAATTATTAGTGGATGGCTCGAGCGGGTTGGACCTGTTGGCTTTTGTTCGACGGTTCGGATGCTCGACATTTCTGAGAATGGCGCTGGGGGCGGCAATTCGGTGGCGGCCTTCAGCCCTAGAATTAGGGCTGGTTTCCAGCCCCTTCCTTGCGTTCGAACAGAACGCTGATCTTGCCGCTGTATGCGATTTTCCACCGCTCGTCATGGCGCAAGACGTAGCTGAGCGGCTCATCCGGCGGAAAAAGAACAAATTGAACCTGATATTTATCGAGGATGCCGCCGGGGTCTTTCAAATCCAACAGGTCGAGGTAATCCTTCAGGATTCCCGCGTATTCGAAAACGTCGACCCGGCTGTCGATAAAATCGCGGAAGCCAGGCGCCTTCCAACCAAGGTAGCCACCCCACAGGTAATAGTTCAGAACTCGATCGGAGGACTGGATAGACGCCAGCCGCGGCAGCACCTCTACCGGATATTCCCGATCGACTGATTGCAAAAGCTGCTTATTGGTGGGAAAACCCAGGAACATGAATGCCAATGCGCCTGCGATCAGGAGTGCATTCAGCGCAGGCTTGTCCTGCTCCGGCCGGTATGTTGAAAGAGGACAAAGGAATCCCGCTATGAGAGGCGCTGTCAGGATACCCGCCAGGAATAGGAAGCGTACATAGGTGAAAGCCATATAAATTCCAAACAGCGCGAAGCCGAGCTCGTACAATTGCCAGCGGCGCCGGCTGAGCAGCGACCCAAGCAGAAGCGCCATTATGAAAATCAGGGCGATCTTTCCACGCACGTCGTGAAAATCGACCGAACTCCATTCCGCCACGTGCGCGATATTAAGTTTCTGGCGGAATGCCATGTCGAATGGGTACAGAACGAGGCGGTAGCCGTATGGGTTCACGAAAAGCGCGGTGATCGATGCTGCCATAGCCACGCCGAGTCGGCGTAATTGAGCAGGCGACCACGGCGTGGCCTCAATCATTCCCCATTGCCCTTGCGCCAGCCCACCCGCCACGAAAATCCCGAAGGCGATCAGGCCCAGCGACCAGGATCCGTGCGTATTGACCCACGCGCAGAATAAGCACGGAAGAATCCAAAGGCGCGCTCGGCGCTGCGATCGAAAAGTTTCGAGAATCATGAGGAGCACAAGCAGGTAGATGTACCCAAACAGAAGCGTGCGCGGACCAAACGAGACAGACCCAAGGAGTATCGCGAGGTAGCAGGCGATTCCAGCGGCCTTGATGTTTCCATTCTGCCGGTAGCAGTGGTAGAGCAATACGCCGAAAATAATCTCAAGAACCAGCAGTGACAAAGCCTTGATGCCAACCAATCCAAAACTTCGCCAAGCCAGATAGTACGGTATTTCTGCCAGCCACTCGTGATTCATCCACGACTGTCCACAGACGGTGTAGGAGTACATGTCCGCGCGTGGCCAGCCGAGATGCGTAAACAGGTATTCCGCATTCCGCAAATGCCACCAGATGTCGGGATCCGCGAGGCCCGTCCGGGCCACTGCGAAGACAGTGGCAGCAACCACGGTATACACGACAACAGGGAAGGACAGTGCACGTTGCGCTAGGGATGAGCGGGTTTCGACGCGAGCGGCCGCATGCTCAATCAGTGTAGACATCCGAACTCTCGGCAGTCCGCGTGCACTTTCGCGGCCACGAGTTGCGAAGCGAGATTCGCTGATTCAGCGTCGAATCTCGTTTCAACGATTGAGGCGCAACTCGAACCCGTCTCGTTTCGGTTCA